>DAINBL010000148.1:0-3794 GCA_036732945.1 Nitrososphaera sp.
ACTAAACAACCTCTGACAGAATGGAAGTACTCTAGGCTTAACTGAACATCTTTTAGTAGTGAGAACTCAAAATTACCCGGGATTGCTGGGACGGTGCTTCTCTGGAGCAACAGCCCTAGCAATATAAAAAGAGCAAACATAGCGTCTCTTTCCAGAAAGGTTTTAATCAGCTCTATTAGACAGCTAGCACCGTACTTGATAATAGGCCCGCGAAGAATTATTCTTATTGGTGCCATTGCCGCAGTCGCTCTTGCAATCATTTTCTACCCTCTTATTGTACAGACTCCATTTGACCCAGAAAAGGTTGCAATCCAACTGACAGGGGTCGACCTTATGTCAGGCAGCGAAGGCGAACAAAAGCTTGATCTTAGAGTTGGACTCCAAATAACAAACACCAATGACTTCACCCTGACGACTTCGAAGATCGCGTATGATCTATTTGCAGATGGTGCTCCGGTAGGATCAGATACGCTATCATACGAAGACGTTCCTGTTAATGGTAGGCCCGCTTTCTTTTCAAACCAGCCAGTGACTTTATCCGACACCCTGACATTGCAATACAGTGATGAGACGGCGGCTCTCTTCGGCAAGATACTGAATAATGGCACTGATATCAATTGGCGTATCACTGGCTCTGCCACAATTGAATCGGGCACGACGCTGCAGGAAAAGAATTTCTCCAGTGAGTTATGATAAAAGAATAAGAATGATGCGGTCACCGGGATTTGAACCCGGGTTACGGGCTAACCTCGCGTTTTGCATGGAAGGCCAGTGTCCTAGACCAAACTAGACGATGACCGCCCTCTGTCCTACGCTTATGCAACCCAATATATAGTATATTCAAAGCTACTGCTTTTGCTCATTTTAGGATTCTAGGCTCCTATATCCAGCCGTCTCTGTATTTTTTTATTTCGCCCATCGTAGTGTCACAGATTTACCATTATATTTGACATTTTGGTCGAAAGTATCTTTCACTACTGAGATGGCGATGCTGCAAGTGCTATCATGAATATCAAGATAAGCTAAAAATTCTGCCTTTGGCAAATTTTGTCTAATGTATACATCTGAAATCTACTGGCAGTCCATATCAATGTAGAAGATGCTGAGTTATTATTATGGTGTGGGAGATGTTGTCAAGGAATCCTGGAAATCTTAGCTTGGAAATATAATATCGAGTAGCATGTCTACTGCCCTGTTTTTGGCCTGCTGCTTGTAATTTTCTATACTCTTTTTGGGGACATCGAGTGCCTTTTCCCTCTCTACCTCATCTACTGGACGGTGATCAAGGGCGCCGTAGAACTGTACCTTGTAGCCTTTAAGCCTGGCCACAACTGTCGACTTGAAAATGTCGTGCAGCCAAACCGAGCCGATGAAGTAAATAAAAGGCGGGTTTGGTTTGCTCTTTATCATATCTGCCATTCTGCTGATGGTCTGAGCCATGTTCATCGAGTCACTATCTATTGCAATAATGTCATCTCTGATTCCACCCTTCATCAGTTCTTCTTTAACCTTTTCAGCCGGCCCAGAAGCCCCCACTACTATGACCATTGTCTTATGCTTATCTGGCCTTGACCTCATGATCATGCCATACGTTTCAAGGCCCACCTTTATGCGCTCCTTGATGTAATCGGGAAGCTCGCTATCGGCTGCCGGTTTTACCTTATGTATCGCGTATACAACCAGGAGATTGCCATCAGTAAAGCGGTATTCAGACATTTTCTTTTCTAATACCACGTTGAAGTTACTTTTTTTGGAACAGAGATCTGCCTTTCAAGCTCGTCGAGCCGCTGTAGGGATTCTGGGTTCTTTTGTAGGTCATGGAACTTCCTGTCGTGCCTTATCCTTCTCACTACATCTAGCACTTCATCTGTCGAGACGCCGTGCTTAATGTCATAGTCAATTTGTTTGGCACAGCTTGAGACTGTGCTATATCTTTTGTAATTTCTTTTTTCGAAAGAAGAAGCGTCAGGAGAAATACCCTTTACAAAACGGACGATCACCTTTTCAACATGTTCAAGATGCCAATCCTTCATAGCATAATTATTGGGCTTCATAGCTACACTGTTTTCTAAGATGTAAAGGTTATTTAATCTCTTGTCCTGATCTAAAGGTAGTCAGAAAGATTTACTTTTTCTTCGCCCGGGATTTTAGCGATCTCAAACCTCTCCTTTGCTTTGAGTATTGTTGCAGTAGCATCGACGCCCAGCTTAGTTGTGAGTAAGTTCTCCTGGTCACTTGACGGGTCTAGACTAGATCCTTTTACATTTGGGATTATAATCAAGTCTTTATCAGCTTGACACCTTGTAGCGACTGCATACTCGACAGCAATTGGATCAGTGGGGCTGATATCGTCATCTACTACTGTTGCCATCTTCAGTGACGGATGAGCTGTAAATGCTGCCAAGAGCGCATTCTTAGGTTCGCCCTCTAGCCGCTTCTTTATCTGGATGACTGCAGACAGCCAGTTGCTACCACCGTCTGTGAGATGTACTGACTGGGTGGTCGGTACAACATTTTTAATGTGATCATACATTTTTGCTTCAACCGGCAATCCCATGAGTAGGCGATGCTCGGCATACCCCGGAAGGATGTCATGATAGATGGCATCATTTCGGAACATTATTCTTTCTAGCTCAAAGACTGGCTGCCTGCGTTTGAAATCGTATGTGCGGAGCATTTCGACCATCCATTCCTCATGTGTCATGTCATTTAGTATCCTGCCTTCAAGGACAATCTCGGCATGATTTGGCACATAAAGCTGCGAATGGCTTGTCTTTGAGAGTATAAGCCTGCCCTCAAGGAGTGAGTTGGCGATAAGCATCTCATCGACTCCATATGCTGCCTGATATGCCGCGGCTATGTTAACAGCTGGGTGGACCCCAATCGCTATTGCAATTTTCAAGTCCTCACCATGATCACGCGCGTATGCGAAGGATTTGTGAAGATGTCTACCCTCAACCATGCGTATGGCCATGTGGTGGTCATCAAGGCGCAGAAGCCTGTGTGTCGATTGGTTCTGCTTGCCGTTTTCCTGATTCTGCGAAAATATTATCGAGGATGTGATGAAAGGTCCAGCGTCCTTTTCAAAATGCGTCACTATCGGAAGATCAAACAAGTTTCTAGAAGAGTTTTCTTCAAATAGCGCGTCATCTTGAATCCTTGCAGGCTCTGACAGGGTGCGAACAGCTTCAGTAACGCGGCCATGGATAGCTTTTTTGACATCCGCTTCACTTGCTTTGCGGCACCCCTCTCCAAGAGCAAGGTAAAACCTTCTGGGAGTCGCTACAACATTGCAAGCGACTCCGATTTTACTCCCGCGCACCTTCTCAAAGAGTACTGCCTGCTTGCCGTCTAATCTTGCAGTAACTGCTGCAAGCTCGTATTCAGCATTGACATCGCGCTTTATACGGACAAGTTCATTCTCACTTTGGAGCTTCCACAAAAAACTGCGAAAATCTGCGCTATCGTTGTTCATGTTTTTTACTACTGATGTTATTCATTACCCCTTCCATAATTGCTTTCATGTCGTCAAGCTGAAGTTGGCTCTTGCTGTGTAGCGATACCAATGAAATCCCATTTATCATTGACGACACCTTCTCTGCCATCGTATTGATAAAAATTGAATCATGTTTGCTTGGTATGACTTTGGCAACGCTAACCTTGTTTGACGCGCTAATAGCCATAGAAACTGCCCCTATGCGTGGCTGACCCTCAGTTACCACGATAAAACAGCCGTTTTGAAAAAAAGTACTGCTAAGAAAAAAATTACGTCCAGTGCCCGGGCTGACTATCTC
>DAINBL010000149.1:0-3791 GCA_036732945.1 Nitrososphaera sp.
TCTTAAATTGCATATGCTACAAGTGCATCTTTTATGAACCGTTGTTATTACACAAAATCATTGTACATGTGCTATGGGGATAGCAAGACTGTGAATGGCACCAATAACTAATTAGTTAATAGCGCTCTGCCCGTTTATATGTCTGAACTCTCATAATCAATATTGTCTCTTGACTACTTCTGAAAGAAAAACAGAAGTGCTCTATGGCGCCGATAATGCTCTGCAGAGGGGAGTTTATTTTATGTCCAATGTAAAAAAGAGAATGGATATTTACTTTGATAACAGAGCCCCCTCAATCGTCATTAACATAGATGAATACAGTAAGGGTTATAGAGATATTAAGAGACGAGGCGGAAAGATCAGGCTTCTCACTGAAATTACAAGTGAAAACATTGAATTCTGCAAACAGCTTATGAATTTAGTCGATGAACTTCGACATGTAGATGGAGTTAAGGGCGGCCTTGCGGTAAGTGAAACAGAGTTCATGGCCACGACTATACTAGAAGAAGCAACACCTCTAACACAGGTAATCTATAGTAACGTCAAAGAAATGGTAGAGCAGGGACAATACATCTTTGACTCTCTATGGGCCAACGCTGCGGCAATACCCGCCAAGCAGAGAATAAAGGAAATTGAGCAGGGCGTCATTAGGGAAATCATAGAGACTATAAGAGATCCAGCCGAGATGAAAAAACGCGCTTTTGACCTGCTTAAATTTGCTTCAGATGAGATTTTGATAATACTTCCGACTGCCAAGGCGTTACAAATACATGAGCATCTAGAGATGCCCAAGTTGTTAATGGAAGCTGCTAGGGACCGCGGCGTAGCCATCAGACTCCTGGTTGGCAGTGACGGCTTAATACCGGCCGAATTAGAGAAGTTGAGAAGAAATTGGGAAACAATCGATATCCAGCCTCTCCAAACAACCCTGCAAACAATGGTCGTGGTGATTGTAGCTGATAAGGTATTATGTCTTGCGATAGAATTAAAAGATGATACGGAAGATATGTCCGACGCAATCGGACTAGCCACATACTCCAACAGTGAATCAACTGTACTAACCTATGCTTCAATATTTGAAAGCCTTTGGATTCAGGGAGAGTTGCGCAAGGAAAAAAGAGAAAAGGCCAACTAGGCATGATTGCTTTTACAGAATCCTAGGTCATGTGAGACTCCGTATCAAGAACAGGTCATCGGCCGCGCCTTTGTTCGATGTTCCTTACTCTATTGTCACAGTCAGTTTGCTTTGCGTTAGTAGTTCTTGTAGCATCTTCGCAGACTGTGCTAATCTCGATACGGTCGTCTTTTCTGCAGATTCTTCATGCACAGTAATGCGTCCTAATGCAGCTATAAGGTCATCAATAGCAGCGACTGCTTTCTGTGGATGCTCGTGTTTGGTATATGTTATTGCTGCAGACAATTTTTGTTCAAGTGAAGCTCCTTCGTTTGCAGTCACTACACCTCTGCTGGCTAAACCCATCATTGCGTTTCGCAGAAATGCTGCATGTATTGCAATATTGGCATCGCGGTAGCCTGCTGTTTCCAGCTCACTAATCGTCTTTGAAGAAAACTCAAATGCCTTGCCAAAAATTGTATTACCGTCATCTCTGCGATCAATATATACTACTTTGGTGATGTCAGCCCTTCCATCTAAAATATCCTTGTAGGTTCTTTTTTCGCCTGCACGGTTTTTGCTTTTTGTCTTTTCATTTAGAAGCTTTTCAAGGTCGGCTTTGAATGAGGAATCATACTCGGCATGCTTGTATCCCATGTTTATCAGCTGTTCAATTAGTTCTAAATAGTCTGTAGTCATTTCCGCGACTTTAACATCATACTTTGTCTTGTCATGGAACTTTATATCGATCTCTCTGTCTTGAATGGCATCTGCATCTACGGGCACCTCCTTTTCAACGGAAGGGTACAGGTTGACAATGTAAACTTCCAGGTCAGGAGCAAGCGTTACCTGGTTGCCTCCATCCAGTTCAACGGTTTCCTTTCTTACATTCTGCCAGTAGTGTTTATGCATGTGCAGGACTTCTCTCAGGGGTGTGTTACTGAGATATGCGCCATCCCAGAACAAGCGAGATTCTTTTTTTCCTTCTGTGCCGCCATTTTTAACGTTCAATTCAAGGTATTTGTATCTTAGATGAGTTGACATGCTAGCTATAACGTGATCAATTGTGATTCCTTCTGGATACTCTATTATGTGCTTGAATTCATTGTCTCCGTACTCGGTTACACAGATGTTATTTTGATTCTGGTAGCTGTCAAACGCAATAGCCGTTGTGGCGTCCAGCATGTCCACGCTTGCCAGAATAAGTCGAGGCTCACCTTCATTAAAACTAGTTTTTATTGGATGATTTTCATAGTCCCAGTATCTTTTTACAGTTCTGGCAAGTGGAGTATTGTCAAACCTAGTAAAGGTGGGACTGAGGCTGAAAGGGAACTTCATATCAGGCTGAGATATCCCCGGTAGGAGAACCCTGGGCACACCATAGAATAAAGAAGCGGCATAGTTGTAATATCTTCTGGCAGCTTCTGATGTAGCAGGTGAGCCGTAGTTCTCCGGCCAGTAAAAATAGGCAGAAATATACGGCCACTCTTCTTTCCAGTTGTCCTTCCAGCTCACTAATCGGAAGTACGGCCACTCTTCTGTGAAGACAGGCAAATAGGGCCAAGCCCAATGCCAGCTATGACTAATTTGCCTCTGCATCATCTCTATCATCCATTTGTAATTCTTAATCCAACTATCTGCAGTGTTCTTTCCGTGATCCCATACGGCTCTGGACAGCAGTTCTCCAAGTTCAATAGCAATTTTCCAGTTGCTCAACCAGCTAGAAGACAACGGATTGTCATGCATCCATTTTGGCATCAGCGTCAATGGATCTGATATTGTCGACCAGAACTTCCCAAGCTCCAATACAGAATACTGCCACATCTCTGTCTGACTCGCTTCAGGATGATCTCTCTTGTAGTTTAACACGGTACCGACTATTATTGCAGCGTTTACTGCTCCAATCGAGGTACCTGCAACTATATCAAACAGCATTCTGTTATTTTCATTCTTTCTTGCTAGATCCTCGCAAAGAGCTTTAAAGACTCCGAGTTCATATGCTCCAAGGGCTCCTCCTCCCTGAAGGACAAGCGCCCTCTGGGCAATTTTGACTACAACCTGCTCTGAATGGGGTTCGCTGAGAACGCCATTGCTGTCTCTAATAACCAACTGGAATTTCAAGATTACATGGATTTTCTTAGAGCTTCTATTAAGATCTACATAAGGGGCAATAAATGAGGGTGTTGCACTATCGCTGCTCTCTAGAGTAACTTTAGGCCCTTCTATCTGCTCCCACAAAAAAGACACTCTGTCCTCTGCCTTGATGGGTCTTGTAGCAGTTGCAGATGCTGGCAAATTATTACTATTGTTGTTATTGTTGTTAATGTACTCAAAATAACTTTGGCTCCCGTCAAGCTGGACTTTTGAACCTTCTGAAATGACGCCGATTGGGGCTATGTAGGCTAGGGGTTTGTATGCCCTTGACGATCCCACTTCGTCTTCTTTTTGTCTTTTTGACACAATCTCTGACACACACATTTTGCTTATATGGAGCTCGATTCTCAGAACTTTGGCTCTTATCTAGAGCCTTAACACGATCAAAATTATCAAAGACAAGTTGATTCATAGTTTTCATCTCGGGTTAAACCCTATAGTCATACACTCTTGCTTGCGGAATTGTTTTCAATCATCTGTAGGCGGTTGTTGATATAGAAAGAGGGCCCAGAGGGATTCGATA
>DAINBL010000150.1:0-3762 GCA_036732945.1 Nitrososphaera sp.
ATTAGCTCTTTCTCAAGATAGTCCAGTCTATTTACCAATACTCGAAGCTCCACCTTAATACTGATAGTTGTTCTTCAACATTAAATAAGGATTTACAAATTTTCCTCTCTAACCTGATACAAGTAGGCCAAAGCTCCTGTAGTATTGGCCTGATGTATATAATAATTAACTCACTATAGTAGTAGATCAATACCAGAATTGCGGGTTCGGTGGAACCCAGAACGATAATGGTTCGTTTAGTAGATCCCAAGAATAATAGGGAGCCCGTGAGCTTTAAAACTTTTCAAAAAAGTCGTTGGATCGAAATATATGGTGTAACTCATGAAATAGTCATGGAAAATACTACTCGCCTCCTATTGCAGGCATGTCATAGAAAAATAAGATCAAAAAAGAATAAGATTTCTTAAATCATTTTAAACTGAACACCTGTTTGGACCCATTTCAAGCTGATGTATTTCCTTCAATGAGGGTTTTTCCTTCTCTCCTTTATTCATCGGTGCTATCTCTTTATAACTTGGAGGAGTTGGCATTGTAATTGAGTTCATCCTCTGAACAAATGACTCTTTTTGCAGTCCAAATATTTCCTGCAAATTCTGCTGGCTCTTGATATCGCCTAATTGCGCTTCAATGAATGTGTCACCCCCAACTAGGCTGTCATGATGAGCAGGTAGGATAATTGTTTCGTCTGGCAGCCTGAAAATTGTGCCTTTAATAGAAGCATGAAGCTTTGAGGCTAATTCTTCTGTCCGCTCTTTCAAATCAGGTCTTCCAATATTGTTGACAAACAGAGTGTCACCTGTGAAGAGTAGCTTGCTTCCAAGCCAAAGTGAGACGCTTCCCTCAGTATGTCCCGGAGTGTAAATGACCTGCAGACTAACCGATCCAAGTCTAATAACATCTCCATCATTTAATCTGCTGAAGCTACCAATCTCCTTGTAGTTTTCATAGGGGCTAAGATAGAGCTCTGCTTTTGCCGTTTTAGAAAGTTCTTTTGCGCCTGATACATGGTCAGCATGAAGGTGAGTGTCCATGACTTTTGTGATTTTTGCGTTCATTTCTCCCTCTGCAATTCCTAGGTAATCTTCGATGGGCAGCAGCGGATCAATGATAGTAGCTTCATAGCTTGATTCGATAATATATGATAAGCAGCCTTTCCCAATCCTCCTCAACTGGACGATCTTAACTCTTTTGCCCTCTCCTACCTCAAAGATTCGGGCCACACGCTCATAAGCAGAAGACCATGATGTCAGTCCATCTTCCAAGGTCTTGACATTGTAGCCAAGGCGCTGAAGCATCAGCGTGACCATTGCAGACCTGTTGCCAGCTGGACAAATTGTTACTATTTCTTTGTCTTTTGGGATTCTGTCTATAAATTGTGGGATCTGTCCAAGGGGAATATTTTCACTATTATCAATATTCCAGTTCATGAACTCATCTGGTTCTCTCACGTCCAACAAGAAGATTTCTCTATTGAGTTTGCCTTGATCCAATTCATGCTTAAGATCATTTGGAGAAATTCTTGGGTCAAGCGCACCAGTCTTTTCCCACTTCCAGGCAGCAAGACCACCTTGCAAATATCTTGTCTGAAGACCTGCTTTGTCTCTTGCCATCTCAGCCTTTTCCTTGGTGTAATTTTCGTCTTCTCCAACTAAGATAATATCAATTCCTTTCGGCATCTTTGAAAGCGTCTTGTTTACTGTTTCTTGATCGCAAACTATGAACCTTGAGCCAGCGATATGTTCCCTTTCGTAGCGGTTTTCATCTCCAATGTCAAATATCATGAGCGGTCCATTCCTTGAATACAGCCTTGACCTTAATTCGTCCGCGGATATTGCCAGCTCAGGATATTCATTTGCAGATCCAGGTTTTGTGGATGAAGACATTTGCTAGACCATAATTTTGCTTAGTAATAATTGTATTTAGGCTGAACAGCAATTGTCCGGTCACAAAAGTATGAGAGAAACTGTTCAAAGCTCAGTATCAGCAGTATCAGCATGCTTTTCAATTGATACAATTGCTCAACTACTCTGCTCCTGTTGCAATTCAAATAGGAATTAAGCCAGATTTATCGCTAAGATCAATTGATGGGAAAGTAAGTATCTCGTCCTTGCTAAACATGTTTCTTAATTTATGTATACGAGCAACAACTAACCTGTTAGAAAAGTCGTCAGGCATAAAGTAAATCTTTTTCAAAAGTCCTAGAACTTCACATAGTGTTGGAATACTGTTTTCTAATTCATCATATGATTCTATTAGTGTCTCTTCCCCAATAGAATTATTATTATTATTATTATTGTGAGAAACAGTATCATCAGCACCAGAGGCAGCAGCACCGGTGGCACTATCTTTAATTTTTATAGGGATATTGCTATAATCGACAGGGATTTCTTTTATGTATTGAAATTTAATGGCGTCCTCATCTATTCCTCCTCCTTTTCTACTTAGAGCTATGACATAGGTAAGACGTATTCTTGTACCATCTATGGAATCTTCAACTATCGGCTCATCTAAAGAAATTTGCATTTCGTCTAAGAGTTTTGAAAGTTGTTCTTGCACTGATTTATTGTTATTACCAGAAACAAAGTTTAAACATGAATCTTTTCCTTCTCGAGTCAGTAAATCCTTTTTCTTAGCCATAGACCTTTATCATTAGACTTTTCTTGGATATTGCTCTTATCCTTTTATTATGGTCTTATATTGTAACTATATAGTTTTTAGAATTGAGAGTAAGATTAACTCAATTTTTTGAAGGAAAGTTATCAGTACAGTGGGTTCGGTGGAATCCAAGACAGGTTTCACCTAATAATACCACCCAGCAAAATAGCCAGTATATTAACGGGTTCGATAGGATGCGGCTGAAAATTGAGATGATCTACAAATGGAGTTAGATGCCATCGGCATTCTTACCTATCATCCTTTTTAGAATCTATTTCCCTTCATAGTGCCAACGTTGTTTGCAATGTGCGTTCTGTTATTAACCATAAAGCCACCGTAATTTTATGAAAGAAACTATTATTGCTATAATGATCATGTTTGTCCTGTTTACTTCCTCATTTCAGATGGCAAGCGGTCATAAGCCACTTAAAGTAGTCGACAGCAATAACGATTTCTCAACTGCAAAAGAAATTCCAAACCACAAGATTTCTTGGGGAATATATGAAGAGCTAAGAGGAAGCAATGACGTCCACTATTACAAATTTGGTGCTGACGAGGGAGATAGGCTGTACGCCCAAATATCAATCCCCAAGCTGGAAAAGTTCTCTACATTTGTGCCCTCTCTCGCATTGGTTGGCAGCGATGTGACTGCAGGCAATTTGGAAGGGGGATACTCTGTTCGGGAATATGCTCAGGATATTGGTGACCTGCCGTTTGCAATCCCTCCCGGGATGAGGGCTATAGTAGTAGATTATAACGGTCCGATTCCATCAAGCGAATTTTATGAGCCATTTACGCAGACATCGTACTGGGAGAGGCAAGAGATAGTGATCAATAGTTTGCCGTCTGTTGGTACATATTACCTAGTTGTATTTGACAGAAGCCTCGTACAAGACGAGGGAAAATATACACTTGCAGTCGGCGAGATTGAGGATTTTTCGCTATTGGACTTTTTCACTATTATTCCCCCTGCATGGCTTGACACGAAATTCTTTTTCGAAGACTATGCCAGCCCTACAATTGCAATTTCGTTGCTGGTTGTAGTGCCCTCATTGATAACGATATTGCTGGTAACGCGATTAAAGAGAAGATATCAATCCAAAACCC
>DAINBL010000151.1:0-3671 GCA_036732945.1 Nitrososphaera sp.
CAGTATAATCGTAAATAATGGCAAGCCGCAAGTGCTCAACAAGTTCACGAAAGATCTTCTTATTTTAAGATGAAATCAAAAAAGAGCCAGTGCCAGTATTGGGCAATGACTGAATATAAGGTTCATAACGGTTCTTGCCATCTGGGGTATACTTGACAGTCCTGCATATGCCCAATCATTCATTCATTAATTTGAGGAAAGTCTCAAGTTTCATTATTGATTCTTGAATGAGGAGATGGAAAATTACTGTAATAATTTATCTGACTGCACATTAGATCTTCATCGCAAATTAGTCCAAAAATTCCCTATGGTTACTGTTACTGCGAGATAGCTTCTTTTGCTACCGTCCTTTGCTGTTCACAAATTCAGCAACAATCTTTAGCAGTCTTCTTGCAACTTGTGTTTTGCTCTCAGGAGGAAAATGGACAACATTTTTGTTCCTGTCAACAATAAACACCTCGTTTTTATCAGAGCCAGCTTCTGAACCTTTTCTACCTAGGTCGTTTGCCACTATAATGCCAGCATCACACTCTTTCAGTTTCCTATATGCCTTTTCTATCAGTTCAGACTCTGATACGCAATAGTCTGCCTTAAATGCAACGAGGAATGTATCTTTGCTTTTATTTTTCACTTCGTCAATTATTTTCCTTGTTGGAACAAGCGACAGCTCCATCTTACCCTGCTTTGTGTCGATCTTTTTGTCTGATCTTTTTGCAGGCGTAAAGTCTGCAACAGCAGCAGCCATTATTGCAATGTGGTATGTCTTGGATGATAACTCAGACACAACGGCCTTATACATTTCTTCAACTGTATTTACGCGGACTATTTTGCCGCTTGCTGGGTTAATGGTTCCGTGACCGTATACTAGTGTTACAGTTGCGCCCATTCGCTGGGCCTCCTGCGCTATAGCAACACCCATCTTGCCAGAACTTAGGTTACTGATGACTCTTATCGGATCAATGTATTCAATGGTACTTCCAGCCGTTACAAGCACCCTCTTGCCTGACAACAGCGCGCTATTGGAAAGGGTTGAAATTGCGGTATCTAGTACATGCTGGGGATGAGCCACTTTTGCCTTGCCTCCTTCCAGGTTGGGCTCAATGAATATCACATGCTCTCTCAATTTACTGACATTTTGTTGGACGAATACGTTCTCATACATGGCCTCATGCATTGCAGGAGCTACTATTATAGGGATCTTGCTGCCAAGGGCAACACTTAGAATTGATGTAACCGATGTATCGTCTATGCCCGCTGCCATCTTGCCAAGAGTGTTGGCAGTACATGGATAGACAATAATGAGGTCTGACATACCATAGTCAGCTAGTATTATGTGCTCCAAGTTACCAGTTAACTTCGTGACTACCTCATTGCCTGTGGCCCACTTCATTATTTCCGGATTGAGAAGCGTTGATGCAGTTGATTCTGTCATGACGGCATGAACATCTGCATCATGTCGCATCAATAGCCGCGCTAGATCAATTGCCCTGTAAGCGGCAACGCTTCCTGTGATGCAAAGTACTATCCTCTTTCCTTCAAGTTCGCTTCCCTCTCTTCCAAGGATGTCTTTTGAAGGGTGAACTCCTCTTTTTGTTCTCATACTCTTCTCTCATTTTTCCACTTGTCCAGCTCTTTTGCTTCCATATGGAATGTGTTCGATTCCTCTGGGAACGTGCCAGCTTTGATGTCGCGGTTATAGCTCGAAACTGCCTCAAATATTGTCTTGTTAAGTTCTGCATACCTTTTTACAAATCTCGGCCGGATGTCTTGATAAATGCCTAACATATCATGCAGAACAAGAACCTGACCATCGCAGCTAGGGCCTGAGCCTATGCCTATGGTTGGGATCGATACGCTCTTTGTTATTGTATCTACGACCTCACTTGCAACCATCTCAAGAACAATGCTAAAAACGCCTGCCTTTTCTAGAACAATGGCGTCTTCAATCAATTTGATCGCCCCTTCTTTTGTCCTGCCCTGCAATTTGTAGCCTTCCCATAGAGATGATGTCTGAGGCCTAAGCCCAATGTGGCCCATAACAGGTATCCCTGCATCTACTATTGCCTTTATTGCATCTATAATTTCAGAACTTCCTTCCAGCTTGACTGCATCACAGCCAGCCTTTATTAGCTGGATTGCATTCTCAACTGCTGCACTTGGACATACTTGATATGATCCGAAAGGCATGTCTCCAACTATCATTGCGCGCTTGGTTCCCCTTGCCACTGCACCACAAAATATCATCATCTCTTGCATGCTAACAGGCATTGTGCTTGTATAGCCTAACACCACCATCCCTGCGCTATCGCCTACAAGTAAAATGTCAATTCCTGTACTATCACATATTCTTGCAGTAGAATAGTCATATGCAGTAAGAACAGAGATTCTTTCTTTTCCTTTTTTAGCTAATATATCATTTACATTCAGTTTTGTCCTGCCCTGCAACTATTAGACTCCACCTTTTATGATCTTGATTGACTCTCTGAGATTTTTCCTGTTGTTAAAATCATCCGCGATTTTTCTTAATGATTTGGTCCCCCTGAGCTTACTTGCGGCTTCTACCAATACTGGCATAGCCCTTACAACATTATCTACAATAGTGATATTTGCAGCCCTAGATGTCCTCGACAATGGATTGAGATCGATCGTAATCACTGTCTTATTCATTTTTACGAGAGCCTCTGTTCTATCACCATCCTCAAGTGGAACCAACACTGTGTCAGCAGTATAGATTCCATCAGGGTCAACGTGCCGGCGCTCACTTTGGAGCTCCGGAATTCTTGCTGACGCTTTTGAGCCTACGCCCAATACTTTTTTTGCGCCATGCATCTCAAGCTCCGCCTCGATTGCCATCTCGCGCTCCTTAGTTCTATAAAAGATATTGACCTCAATAGTCGCACCTGTCACTTTTGCAAGTTCCACCACTGTATTTGGGCACAAGGCAGCAGTATTGCCATTTACAGATATGACGGGCCGGTTTGAGAGCAACAGAATTGCTGCCGCTGCTTTAATCGCACGTTGGGCAGTCTTTGTGGTGCGCTCGCCAAGGAGATAATCGTATGCCTCGCCTCTTCCATGGGCAATTAGACCTTCGGGTACTACCAGGCCTCGCCTAAAGCCATTGACCAGCATCTCACGGGTGTAAAGTGATTTGGCTCGAGGATGATCTGACGGTATTACAATGTGGTTCATGTGGAATTTTAGAGCATTCTTGCTCCTGCCCTGTCTATGCTACAGACAATAAGCGTGCCACCAAATTCTCTGAGGGCAGCCGCCGCCTCATCCGCCCTTGCCTGTGAAACGATGGTAAAAACAGTCTGACCAAAGAGTGCCACACTTGATTCAATTCCTCTTGTCTTGAGAGTCGCAATTGGTCTCGTACATTTCCCATCCGTGAGGCCTAACATCTCTGCAAATCTACGTGACATTTTGAGAAAATCATCAACACTTTTTGACGCCGATAATTTTGCTAGCATGATGCCTCCGAGGCCGTTTATTTCGTTTATGCGGTTTGTGAGAAAAGACTTGGTCAGAATGGGAGCAAGGCACAGGATTACAGCCTTGTAATTCTCATCTAGATTGATCTTGCTAACAGAACCTATACCTGGGGCCCCTACCATTGTTCTCATCTCAAAGCCTCCTGCAAACTCGGCAATTACCGTCCCGAGGCC
>DAINBL010000152.1:0-3644 GCA_036732945.1 Nitrososphaera sp.
GATGCTTTAATGTTCTTCCTAATGTTGGCAAGGTTTGCTCTTCCAATCTCTCCTATCTTTTCGGACTCAGCCTCGGCCTCTGCTTTGGTGATATCCACTATTTGCTTGGCTTCCTCGTTTGCAAGAGTTATTATCTGCTGCTTTAGCTTCTCGATTTCTTCATCAGAGTGGGTAATTATGCGCCTTTTCATTTCCTCGACGCGACCATGCATCCCGTCGATGTCATTTTCAAGCTCAGATAAAGCACTGACAATAGTTTCAACTGCAGAATGTGAAGTTGGTGGTGGAATGTCAGTGTGCGCAGCCTTTCCCTTTGCCAAGATATCTGAAATCAAAAGTAGTAAAGAGGGATATTAAAACTAAGTGCTAAGTGGCAAGGCTAAGTATGGCCTGAGCCATATCTCCTTTGCTCTCAGTCAGGGCCTGTATCGCCTTTTCCCTAGACACATTAGCTTGCTGCATGACAAGTATAACATCCTCTTCCTTAAACGCTGGGACTTCCCGTTGTTTTTCTTCAACGTCGGATGCAACAACCTGAAATATAGTGCTGTCCTTGCCCTTCATTTCAATTACCTGCGGCTTGATGAGATAAAGCTCTTTTGTTTCAGTCTTAATAATCACTTCTTCTACGTTCTCCATAGTCTTCATGTCAAGGCCCATCTTATCGAGCATGCGCCTCATTTCTCGATTGCCGCGCATCATATATTATATCCCGATTACTCTGTTCTACCTTTTATTCCTTGTCGAACCTTTACAGCTACGCCTTTGCGATATTGTTTCATCAGTCTTGAGGGAAGCATCGCAATGCCGACAGCTACCACTTTTCTACTACTAGTACCACCGCCATCATCACCATTACCACTACCACCACTACTGCCATAAATGACTGCAACGTCTGATCCAACTTTGATATTAGAACCACACCATTCGACGTGTTTGCAGAAAAGCGACCGACCTTCGCTTACAAATGGCACGGCCTCCGGCACAGGCTTAACACAATTCTCCAAGAATGGCTTGCTATTCTCAAGTAGATACTTAGCGCCGTTAATGGTAAGTGCAAGCCCACCATCGGTCCGCAACGTTACGGCCAGCCTGCCACCTATGCTAAAGTTCTTTATTCGGCCAGTCCGCCTTGAAAAGTCGAATTGAATATCAGCCGGCAGAGCATCTGAGACCCCTGCTCCAAATATGGCATCGACGTGTCTATGGACTTTCTCCCATGCATCGATAGGAAGAGGGTTCAACTTGCGATAGTGCTCCCCATATACTAAATAAATATAATTACATTTGCAGTCCCATATCTATATAGATACAGATTAAGAATATATAGAACATTGAGAAATTCTAGCTCAATGGAAAAAATGCATAGCGAAGAGGAAGGCAATAGCAAAGGCTTCTCACAAAGCGAAGAAACTAGAAAATTGCAATATACCGGCGGCTCTTCGTACATTGTATCTTTACCAAAAAAGTGGATTCAGGACTTGGGCTTGAGGCAGGGAGACCATGTTGTAATTTTAAGACAGGGCAACTCAACACTCCAAATAGCACCTGCATCAAAGAGACCCATTAAGGAGCAAAAGGAAGCGACAATTGAAGTCGGCAAGGACCATAACCCGTATTTTATTGCGCGCAAGCTGATTGCCCTCTATTTCGTTGGCTTTAACGTAATCAACGTTGTCCCTAAGGAAGACAGGCTGCTTGTGGAGCAGAGGGAAGTTATCAAGAACATCATCCGGCGCGTCCTTATGGGCACGGAGATTATTGCAGACTCAGCCACAGGCATTACGTTGCAAGTACTTATCAATCTACTTGACTTGTCCGTCGATACAGCATTCAAGCGAATGTTGCTTATCGCTAAGTCGATGTATCGCGACACTCTTCTCTCTCTGAGAGAAAATAATGTCGAGCTTGCACAAGAAGTAGTCAAGTCCGACGACGAGGTTGACAGGTTCAGCTTTTACATAGTGCGGCAATTGAAGATAGCGATCAAGAACGAATATTTGTTGAAAGAGATAGGCCTAGAGGAGCCGCGCAACTGCCTTGGATACAGGCTGATAGCCAAGTCAGTTGAGAGGGTGGCAGACCATGCGGTAAGAATAGCCAAGGATATCATAGAGATACGCCAGCCGCTCAATAAGGACATTGTGGAGAAAATATCCAACATGAGCTATTTTGCCCTTGAGGTGCTCGACGACTCATGTCTGTCAATGTTTAAGCGTGACTATGAAGCTGCTGATAGAGCGATAGAAAAGGCGCGTAAGATAGACGAGATGGAAAAGGCGATACTGCGCGCAGTGTCTAAGCCTCGTGATGTCAACGAACTATATAGGATCAAGCTGATAACGGAGAACATCCGCAGGGTTGCAGAATATGCAAGTGACATTGCAGAAATAGTGATCAATATGACAGTTCAGCAGACTCTGAGAAAAGGCTAAATCCGCCTCTCACACATTGAGTCCAAATGTCGTATTGCGAGCTTTGCGGGCACCAGACTTTTGAGAAAAAGATGGTGGTAGTGGACGGCACAGTGTTCAATGTTTGCGTTGCATGCTCAAAACGAGGAAAGCCGTATGTATTGCCGCAGATTGCAGCCAAGAGGAAAAAGCCAGTTGCAGCAAAACCACAGAAAAAGATTGGGCTAGCAGATGAAACTATCCTTACACCTAACTTTGCAAGGCTGATAAGAGAAGCCAGAATGAAGATGGGTCTGACACACGAACAGCTTGGTATGAAGATGAACGAGAAAGCACAGCTTCTGAAAAAGTTTGAGACAGGTTCTCTCAAACCCGATGAGATACTTGCAAAAAAGCTGGAACGCTACCTGGCTATCAAGCTGTATGTCAGCGCCAATAGCGATGAGGAATAAATGGCATATTACAGAAAGGCTATTCTCATAACATATCCTGTTGAGCAGGCAATAAATGAAGCAATATCGCTTGCCGATGCTGCGGGATATTCCATCATCAAGACGGTGACCCAACATCAGATAACAAAATCAAGATTTGGGATTGGTCGTGGGAAAGCAGAAGAAGTAAGAGAGATTGTCAAAGAGATCAAGCCGGATGTCATCATATTCGACGAAACGATTAAGCCGAATCAGATATACAATCTGGCAAGCCTGTGTAAAGTGGAGATAATTGACAGAGAGCGATTGATCTTGGAGATTTTTGAGCGGCGAGCAAGTACTGCTGAATCGCACATACAGATCAAGCTTGCTCAATTGCGCTATGATATGGCAAGGGCCCGTGAAAAGGTCAGACTTGCAAGGATAGGAGAGCAACCGGGATTCTACGGCCTTGGCAAATATGAGGCCGACATCTATTTCCTTGATATAAGAAGGCGAGCCGCGATGCTAAAGAAAAAACTTGAAAGAGAGGAAACGAGGCGGCAGTTGCACAGGAACCAGCGAGCAAAGGTCGGCTTGCCGACGGTATCACTTGCAGGCTATACTTCTGCCGGCAAAACCACGCTGTTCAACAAAATGACAGGTGAGACCAAAGTCACTGGACAAGGTATCTTTACTACTCTTTCTACATTTACTCGGGCAATAGACCTGGAGGGCGGCAAAGTGCTGTTAAATGACACTATCGGCTTTATCAGCAAGCTGCCACCGTATATGATCGATGCATTCAAATCAACTCTTG
>DAINBL010000153.1:0-3568 GCA_036732945.1 Nitrososphaera sp.
AGAATCGGGCCATAGCGAGGATGGAGCTTGGCAACAATCAAGGTGCAAAAGAAGACTTAGTCAAATACTTGGAGCAGACGCCAGCGGCTGACGACCGAAAGAGCATCCAAGAAGCATTGGATCAGTTTTGATCCTCTACTTATACAGCATCTTGTATATCTTGTATCGGTCTAAAGTCTATTGAGTATATTCTAATGCCATGTCTTTTACAAGCCTCCGACCAAAGAACCTGATTCTAAGAATGTTGCTACTTGAACAGTTTCGACTCTGCTATTATTTTCTCTGTTGCATACAGAAGCTTTGCTATGTCACTTTCTTCGTGGGCAAAGGATATCGCAGCCATCTTTGTCGGCAGGAAAAATATTCCGTGGTTTGCCATAAGGGCAAGATGGTATCTTTTTAAAAGCTCTCTATTGGACTTTTCGACATCGGTTGCATCGAGAACCGCGTTCTTGCCGAAGTGTGTCAAAAACATGGATCCTACGCCCGTCACCTGGCATGGAATTCCTGATTCGGCAAATAATTTCGCTAGCCCTTTCCTTGCCATGCCTCCGAGCCTGTCAATTTTGCTATACACCTGCTGTCTATTTTTTCTCAAAAAGTTCAGGGTCGCAAGACCTGCAGTCATTGTTATAGGGTTGGCTGAAAATGTCCCGCCCCCTATAGCACAGCGTGCTCCTTTATCTCCTCTCTCCACGGGATCCGCAAGGGACATTATTTCTTTGTCGCCACATAATACACCGATCGGCATTCCTCCACCGGCTATCTTGCCTAGAGTAAGCAAATCAGGTTCTAGCCTGTAGGTACTTGCAGCTCCATGGAGGGAGAGCCTAAAGCCTGTCACTATTTCGTCCAGTATGAAAAGGCTGCCATTCTTTTTAGCAAATTCCTCCAAGCCCTTCAGGTAGCCCTTGATAGGTGGAATGCAGCCTGCGCCCCCGAGCACTGGCTCGATGATGATACATGCTAGGTCATCCTTGACCGTCTCAAGCACCTTGAGGGATGCGTCAAGGTTGTTAAATGGTATCGATTCCACAAACTGTCCCTCATCCTGTACAAGGCCTAGCCCTTCCTCTTCCTCAAACGGATAGTTGACTGTCTGCATAAGTGTGGTGTTGAACCCATGCCAGCCGCCTATCGCCTTGGCAACGATACGTCTCCCAGTTTTTGCACGAGCAAGTCTGATTGCGTACATTGTCGCTTCTGAACCAGTGCTGCTAAAGCGCATCATCTCGGCCTTGGGCATCAGCTTTTGAATGGTTTCTGCGAGCTCAACGCTCACTTTGTTGACTGTGCCATAAAGTACACCATTTTTAGCCTGCTCGGACAGAGCATTTACAACCATCTTAGGAGAGTGACCTAGGATGAGTGCCCAGTGTCCCATCCAGTAATCTGTATAGTTGTTGCCGTCTACATCGAGCAGTTGCTTACCCTTTGCCTGGGTTACAAAAAAGGGGTAAGGTTCGAAATAGCGAATATTGTGATTGACGCCGCCTGGAAATACTTTAACAGCGTGGGAATAAAGGCGGCTTGACTTTTTTGTTCTGTGTTTGTAATGTTTCAAATAGTCACGCTGCATAGATGCACCTGCGTGTAAACTTTCGCTCTATAATCTTTTCCTTTGGGACCGTTCCAAGTCATATAATACAGCATTCTCATGGCGCCAATTAGGAATCAGTCAGTAATGTCAGTAAAATATATTGTGATATTTTGCAGCAAAGTAAAATAACAGAGTCGAGTGGGTTGATCGTATGATAGAAGAAAAGCTTGCTTCACTTGGTATTAGCCTCCCTATTCCACCAGAACCAGGCGGGTCATATCTGGCTATTGTCCTTTCCGGCAACCTCGCGTTTGTGTCTGGGCAGATCCCAACGGAAGGTAAACAGGTCAAGTTTAGAGGCAAGGTTGACTCGCTAGAAATCGGTAAGGAGGCCGCGCGCTTGTGTACTATAAACGCGCTCGCGCAATTAAAATCGTCTCTTGGTAGCCTCGAAAGGATCAAGCGAATTGTTAAGGTCACAGGATTCGTTAACTGCGATCCTTCATTTGCCGATCACTCAAAGGTAATTAACGGTGCCTCAGATCTGCTGGTAAATGTATTTGGCGAAAAAGGCAAACATGCAAGGGCAGCTGTAGGCGTTAGCAGTCTGCCCCTTGATAGTAGTGTGGAGTTGGAGTTTATAGCTGAGATTTAGAAGCATACACGACGGCGTTGGTCTCATCCCGCTAGCCTTTATCTGATCAATGTCTTATTGTGAGAAAAAACTTCTAAAAGAGGGCAACAACTAGTTTCACCTTTATCGGTTAAATGCTTAGAGGCATTATATGAAATACAAAATTATTTAATATCATTAGCTATGCTTCGATCAAGGGTTTGTATAAATTTTTGAAGGTTAGCTTTTGGAATTACTGCGCCGCATGCTCTATCATGACCGCCGCCGCTTCCTCCTAGTTCTGCTGCTATGTCGTTTGTTAATCTTCCAAGGTGCACCTTGCAATCTGTTGACCCCCGTATCGAGATGACGTACGACTTCACGTCATCTTTTAGCTTGTAGGCCATTGCAGCAGGCTTACCGGAAGAACCTAGCACGAAATTGACTACCATGCTTGAGGATAGCTCCACAGCACTGGGCGCGTGGGCAAGATTGTCCAACTTGACAATTGATTCCCGTATGGACTCGACTGCATTTGCTACCTTTTTTGCAAATTTTTCTGCCATATCGAAACCGCCTTTGATGTCATGAGGATATTTCATCTTAGCAAGCGTCTCAACGATCTTTATCAGAAATGCATCATCGTGTTGGTTGGCAGATATCATGTATGACAATGCGGTCGACTCAAGCATCAAGAACTGCCTATCAAATCTTGAAACTGTAGCTGATGCAAGGGGTTTGTTCTCCATATAATCAGTGAGTGCACCCATTGCTGCGAAAAATGCAGCATGCTCCGGGAGCTTTTTCTTGTACTTTGAATAAACCTGCATGCTTGTGCACTCTTCAATCGTCCGGATGAGTGTCACATCTGCTTTCTTTAGGGCATGCAATGTTTCTCTGCTAATATCGTGATGATCAATGTAGATCACTTCTGCGCCTGTAGAAACTATTTTGTGAAGCAATTCCGTGAATTTCTGCTCGTTCTTTTTTGACAAGCCCAGATCGCATATGAACAACTGCTCAATTTTCTCAAGCATAGCCGCTACTTTTTCCAGCCTAGAGATAAGGTTGGCGTAATCTACGAGGACTATTTTTGATATATCAAACGCTGTTTTGACTAGCGCGGCAGAGCATAATCCGTCCACATCTTCTTTATGAGAGATGCAAATACTAGGCATAAGAGATTACTTCCGAGTGAAGCATTATATCCATATCCTAGATTTAATAGTTCGTTAATTATTTCAGTCAAGAATAAAAAGAATAAAAAGAGGTGCAACCGTCGTGAAGAGGATCACAGGATGTACTTGTTGCAATAGCTGTACGTGTCTGTTCTTTGCGTGTTTCCGGAGGCTGCAAGAAGATGGTGTGTCCGTTGCCACTGCTACGTCTGTGGCTTACCACCAACGATGATGGCA
>DAINBL010000154.1:0-3561 GCA_036732945.1 Nitrososphaera sp.
TGGTGGAAGTGACTGATGCATTGGATCATTGCCGGTTCCACGAGGCTGCCAAAGCGATGGATGCCTTTGTCATTAATCATCTGAGCCAAACATATGTTCCAATAACAAGAAACATAATCTGGGATGACAGCCCTCAGAACCTTGAGAGGAGACTTGCTGTATATTCAGTGATAGGCCATGTATTGATGCAGCTGAACATAATGCTTCACCCGCTGTCTCCATTCATAACTGATTACCTTTACGTCACTTGTTTCAATAGAAAAAAAAGTGTCTTGCTTGAAAGCTGGCCGAGGCTGGATGAGAAATTGGTGAACTCGAAGGTCGAATCGGCTTTTGACAGGATAAAAGAGATAGTCTCGCTTGCAAACGCAGCAAGGAACCTTGCTGGCCTTAAGAGACGCTGGCCTGTAAAGGAAGTTATTATCTGCGGTCAGAATTTGAAGTCCCTTGAGACGGAAGGAATCTCTGATGTGTTCAAGAACCAACTCAACGCAAGCCAGTACACGCTAGTGGAGATAGCAAACGGCTCTCAACTTGAAAAGGTAGCTAACCTTCTTGATAAAAAGATGCCAATCTCTGTCAGCCTGTCTCTTGTTAGGAGAAATATTGCACCTAAGGTTAAGGCAGATATTGATAGGGTTATCGAAGCATTTGAGAGAGTTGATAAGGTCGAGATTGTCCAGACTTTGCAAAAATCTGAGGGCTACTTGCTTACATACAACGGCAAGACAATCAAGCTCTCGCCCTCCGATGTAGACATTGCATATGGTCCCTCAGATGGATACTCATGCTCTCAAAGAGGAGGCCTTGTGGTATTCGTTTCTAGCGTCCGCGATAAGGACTTGATTGCTAAAGGGTTATTGAGGGACCTTGCAAGACAGCTCCAACAGCTGCGTAAAGAGCGGCAATACAATCCAACTGACACAGTCGATGCCGCTTACGTTGCTGGACTGGCAGGAGAGGAAATCTCAACTCTGTCGGCAATGAAGGATGAACTGACATATCTTGTACGGGTGAAGAAGGTGCTTTTATCAGAAGATGCTGTTTTGAACGTAACCTACAAGGTCATCGAGATTGATGGCAGAGAATTCAAAATATCTGTCGAATAAATTTTGACGAGTGGGATCTGAATGATAAAACCATGATTGATTCATACTGTCAAGCTTCCGAAAGTAGACAATATGTCCTTAGATTCGGGCAATTGCCAGGTTCGACAACAAAACGAGTGATGTACCATTAGCTCCTCACGAATTGAAAACTAGATTAACGAATAATATTATAGCAGACTAATTAAATCTAAATAGATCTAATTATGCATTATAATTGAAATGGTCAAATTTGATGGTATAAAGGGACAGGAATTGCTCGACGTTGAGGAAAAGAAGGGTGAGCTTACCCTAATCTTCAAGGATAACCGATTCCTCTTTGTGAAGGTTCAGAATGGTCAGCTCATAGCAGACTCGGTACCAGAATAGCTATCTTTCATTCCCTTCTTAACCTTCAGATACTTTTCGTACATAGACAGCGCGGTTTCTTGCGTTATCGACTGGACAGATCCAGGCCTCAGAAGCCTTATCTTTTTTATCGCTTCCTCTGCAGTAAGATTCTCCTTTTTTATCATATATGCTGCAAGCACCGCACCTGTCCTCCCCTTCCCAGCAGCACAGTGAACCAATACTGGCTTCCCGCTGCGAATGTTCTTATCGATGTAATTCACGGTTTCATCCAGAACTTCCATCGTCGGCGCACCATAGTCTTCCACCACTAGATGCAAATAATCGACGTTGTCTCCGTCAAACCATTGGGAAGGAAGTGGAACCTCCCTTACTGTGACTATAGACTTGATGCCCTTATCAACAAGCCATTGGAACTCGTCCGGGGTAACTGGCAGGCCGGAGCCGGCCAGCTTGCCCTCTGTAACCCAGCTAAAGTTGGTGGGTCTATTCGATATCATCCCATGGAAACGCCTATAGGCATTGCCGATCTTTGTCAAACAGCAATCTAAAGGTAGCGACAGTTTATTAACGATCTCATCTTATGGGGACACTGTTTGTTTTTGAGAACAGTTTTATAGATTCATCAAGCTTTTTGACGATCTACCTACTACGGAGATAAGAAAAATTTCATGAAGAACAACTGCTGTTGCTGCCTCCTCTGCTGGCAGATGAATCTTGTTGGTAAATCTTTGATGCATCTTTCCTGTAAACTGAACTGGTTTAGAATTGCAATCATTGTATGCTTTGCCTATGCAATTTCTTCCAGCGCATGTTATGCCTAGATTCCATTCGTTAAGTACATCCGTCATGCAAGTTGACCACTTGCTCCCTGAGAATAGGACATATGCCAGCCAGATTACTCTCAGCTTTAAATGCTGGAAAAGCCAAGGCAAAATATCAGATCCAATAGTTAGGACGGACGAAACTTCAAAGTGAAGATATGCATGAACGTTATCTTCTATCCAATTTAGGTTCCCTGTCGAGCATTGTTTATTAATAATGCAAACATACGTAATCCGACGTTACGGCAATGCTAGAAGCAAAATGCCCTGATTGCGCCAAGAAGGCAGAGGTCAATGATGAGATGACTGAAGTAAGATGCAGGCATTGCGGCTTCTTCGCGTTATATGATGACTACATAGAGATAATGAAGGGCAAGGCAGTTGATATTTCAGACAACTTTCAGATGAATTGGGATAGAAATCCGTTTTGATTACCACGTTAAGCCTTTCTCGCTACAGTCCAAATGTCCGCCACAATTCGTACAGACCATATGGCAGGCTTGCATATGCTTCATTTCAAACCCGCAGCGGGGGCAGTCAACAACTTCTTGGTCTTCTTCCAACAGTAGCAATTCTCGCGAATAACTTTTAAGTGTTTTATCCATTTATGGGATGATTTGTTGTATATGTGTATGTATGATTAGTTTTCTATTCAAATACTTCTGTTTCTACTTTATAATTCAAACCTTGGAAGTTGACATTCCTAGGAACTGCTGATTTCTAGTGTCAGTGGAAAAAAGCCTCGCTATTCTATATACTGCATGTAGGAGAAGATACACATTTGGCCAAAGATTAATTAAACCTTGAATATGCCTCATTTTTGGGTTTGGCTCAGTTCAAACTGATCGTCTCAGACAAAAAAGGGAGGAGTATGGCACAAGAGCTTAAAGATAGGACAGCCCAGCCACTTTTGGGGACAAAGGTAGGTAGCATCATCGATTCTTCTATCGTCGGAGTAGCTGGGGGTAAGTTAAAGATAACCGGCGGCAGCGACAGGGCTGGCACTCCAATGCGGCCTGATGTCCACGGTGGCGTCAAAAAATATGTCCTGCTTTCAACGGGTGTTGGTAACAGGAGTGAAGCTAGAGTTAGAAAACTCGTAAGAGGAAACATGGTGACAGAAGAAATTTATCAGCTCAACTCAATGCTAATTGAAGGCATGTTGCCAGAAAAACAAGAAGCCGTCGAAAGCAGCGAAACAAATGCAGAGCCAGCAAATAAAAAGACATAGTTCCGTACCTTAATATCTCCGGGAATTTTACGATACTAATTGTTGCATTGGA
>DAINBL010000155.1:0-3560 GCA_036732945.1 Nitrososphaera sp.
ATCTTTCGTGAACTTGTTGAGCACTTGCGGCTTGCCATTATTTACGATTATACTGTCCTCTATCCTTACGCCGAATTTATTCTCTTTATATATCCCGGGCTCAACAGTCACAGCCATGTTTGCTCTGAGCTCTTCGTCATTCTTCATCTTAAGCCAAGGAGGCTCGTGAACGTCAAGCCCTATTCCATGGCCAGTTGAATGTATGAACTGTTTCTCGTAGCCGCGGTCTCTTATCAGGTTCCTGCATGCCGCGTCAACTTGGCCGCATGTAATGCCTGCATTTGCTGTGTTGAGGCCCATTTTTTGCGCATCTTGCACTATATCATACACTTCCTTCATCTCTTTGGTTGCAGAGCCAAGGACAAATGTCCTAGTCGCATCAGCTATGTAACCAGCATGCCGGAGAGTAAGGTCGACGACTATCATATCGCCATTGCGGAATTTTCTGTCTGTAACTTCAGCATGCGGCAGAGCGCTGTTCGGCCCGGCTGCTATGATCAGCGGATTTAGCGTAGACTTGTATGATGGAGGATTTGCACCCATTTTCATTGCCTCATAGATTAGGTTTGCCTGGAGATCGCGCTCCGACAGACCCACCTTTATCTCCTCTTCGCATATTTCATACAGCCTATCCAGTATCTTGGCGGATTTTGAGATAACTTTGATCTCTGTTTGGTCCTTTATCCTGCGTGTCTGGAAGAATGGATCCGTATTGACCAAAATGTCGACACCTTGTTTGCGAATCGACCCGACAGTAGAGTAATCGCTGCAGTCGCTACACACTCTGCTACCCTTTACTTGTGAAACAAATGTAGAAATGAGCTCTCCCCCCCTTTCGGTGCCAAATACTTCACAATCTATTGAAGTCTTTTCGGCCCTTGAATATTCTAATTTGGGTGCGATCAATTTTGTTGTTCCACTATCAATGCATACCGCAATGGCTTCACCCCAAAAGCCTGTAAGATAGAATACGTTTTCTGGCTCAAATGCTGCAACTACATGGCAGTCCTCTGCTTTCATGGCATGCTGCAAGACAGTATAACGGCGCTCCTTCATTGACAACTTCCAAGAATTAGCGCCATTTAGTTTTATAAAGCGTTATGCAGTTCTAATATTGTAATTTGATTTAAATATGGCTGACTCGCCCGTTTTTTTGACACTATATGGAATACCTAGTGATGCTCCCTGGTCCAACCAATGTCCCGAATAGGGTCATGAACGCGATGCTTGCGCCTATGATAAACCACAGAAGCGATGACTTCCGCATATTGTACAAGGAGATAGTTGAAAAAACGCAGAAGGTCTTCCAGACTTCAAATGACATTGTGCTTCTTACTACTTCAGGCACCGGTGCTGTCGAAGCATCTGTTATTAACCTTATTAGGAAAGGCGACAAGGCTGTAATCCCGGTCAATGGTGAGTTCAGCACGAGGCTTGCTGACCTTATCGACAGCTGGGGTGGGGAGGCAATCAGGATAAGCTCGCCGCCTGGAGAGAACCCACCTTATGACAAGTTCGAGGAAACATTTGAAGAACACAAAGACATTAAGGCGATTTATGCAGTTTATAATGAAACATCTACTGGGACTACAATAAGATACATGGAGAAACTTGGCGAACTTGCGGCGAGAAAGGGTGCGTACTATATTGCTGACGCTGTTTCAATACTTGGAGGCGATGAGTTACCAGTAGATAAGTGGAACATTGACATTTGCGTGACCGCGTCGCAAAAAGCTTTGGCCGCGCCGCCAGGCGTTGCTCCGATTTCGATAAACAAGCGTGCAAAGAAATACATGCAAGAGAATCCGGCCCCGACACAGTATCTGAATTTGAAGCGCTACTTCAAGTACTATGAAGAGCACTACGAAACCCCCTTTACACCTGCGCTGCCGCTTTACTACGCGTTCAGAGAAGCGCTTAACATGGTGCTCGAAGAGGGTCTAGAGAACAGAATAAGGCGCCACAAGATATGTGCAGATGCCTTCTATGCCGGCTTGGGCTCACTTGGTCTGACACCTTTTGCCAAGGCAGATGCAAGGAGCAACATGATAATTGCAGTCAACTACCTGCAGGGGATGGACGATAAGAAATTCCGTGGTCTTTTGTCAAGTGAGTTCAAGGTATTAGTTGCAGGAGGATTTGGCGGCCTGAAGGGCAAAGTGTTCAGGATCGGCTCCATAGGAGAGGTCGGTCGCTACCATGTTATGAGGACCATATCATCTATTTCATCTGCGATGAATATGCTTGGCTTCAAAACAAACGCTGAAGCTGCGTCAGTGGCAATGGACAGACTAAAGACACTTAGTTGAACGACGTTCTCACCTTTTTTATAACCTATGAAGATTAATATAAGGTAAAACAGAAGCGGATTTCTATGCCTTTAGAAAAGGGTTCCTTAATATTGGTGGATTATACTGCTAGGATTAAAGATACTAACGACGTTTTTGATACAACTCGAGAAGAGGAAGCTAAGAAAACCAGCTTTTATGATCCAACCCACAAGTATGAGCCGAGGATTGTATCCATTGGCGAAAGCTGGGTCCTGAAAGGATTAGACGAAGCTTTATCCAATGCCAATGTTGGGGATAAGCTTAACATTGAAGTGCCGCCAGACAAAGGCTTTGGGAAAAGAGACGATACCAAGATCAGGATGATCCCACAGCGTAAGCTTGGCGACAAGGCAGACGAAGTTGGAGTTGGTGACGAAATCGAAATTGATAATAGGCGTGCTATAGTAAGATATGTCGGCTCAGGCAGGATACAAGTCGATTTTAACCACAGATTTGCAGGCAAGACGCTGCTATACGATGCAAATATATTAAAAAAGCTCGATTCTGACAACGAAAAGGTAAGTGCTTTAGTTAAGAGAAGAATGGGCGTGGAGGAAAGCAAGCTCCAGGTCAATTTGGCGGTTCCCAATCTGGAGATCGTGCTTCCAGAAGACACATACCTTGCCGAAGGTTTGCAGATAGTCAAACGAGCGGTTGCAAATGATATCTTCAAGTTTGTTCCTACAATCAAGAATATTAAGTTCACAGAAACTTACCAGGCTCCTGCAGAGCAAAAGAAAGACGAGGAGCAACAACAACAACAGCAACGGCCCAAAGTAGAAGCAACTGCAGAAGCTAAGCAATGAAGAAGGAAAAAGTTATTATACTAAAATGGCCCGAAATAGGTTATGGAAAGTGCTCAGCAAAGTCAAGTAATAACTATAACCCCTAAGGCAGCAGAGAAAGTCGCCGAATTCATGAAGCAGGAAGGAAATTCTGGCCTTTACCTAAGAGTTTACGTCTCAGGTGGAGGATGTGCGGGCCTGTCATATGGAATGGGGTTTGAAGAAAAGCCAGACGAAGATGATCGAATCATAGAGCAGAATGGAGTAAAGCTGTTGCTTGATAGCTACAGCCAGAGGTATCTGAGGGACGCAAACATTGATTACGTCGAGAGTCTGATGGGCTCAGGTTTTAAGATCAACAATCCCAATGTGACAAAGAGCTGCTCATGCGGACACTCGTTTAGTACAGAATAGAAAAAAAAGGACGACTAGCCCTACCTTTTTT
>DAINBL010000156.1:0-3506 GCA_036732945.1 Nitrososphaera sp.
TGTAGTCCAAACAGTATCTGAAATGATGCGTTCCCAGCAAAGCTGGCTACTGGCAGGTATGGCAGAGATACAAATGGTGCAAAGAGGATAAAAAATACAGATATGACCATCATATAGGCACCCACTTTGTCTTGATAGTAAACAGGTATCATAAACCGGCGAAGGCCTTGCCAAAGCGTTGGAAGGTCCCGGGCCCACACTGCATCTATCTGATGCTCGCCTCTAACCATCTTCATTCTGAATTTGCCGGCCTTGACCCTACCGCCAAGTGCCCCATCCTCCACTAACTCCTCCTTTACTCCCTCATGGGTACCGACGGCCTCATAGGTACTTCTCGTGATAAGGAAAAAGCTGCCAAAGAAATAGCCGGTCTTGGTGTTTGGATCGTTTACCCGGATTGGCGAAAAGCGTGTATGCAAAAATGTTGCAAGAACGGGCAGAGTCATCTTCGTCCAAAAGTCGTTGCAAATAAGTCTAGGCACAGCGGTCAGTGCCTCAAGGTTCTGTGATACGACCTGGCCAACTGCAAGTGACATTGCAGAAGACACATGTTCGCTATCGGCGTCTGTGAACATCAAGAGTTCGCCCCGCGCTCGCAGATACCCTTGATAGCATGCCCAGTTCTTGCCAGTCCACCCCTCCGGTTTAGGTGATGCATCGATGTGCATGACGCGCAAGTCATTGGCTGCATAAGCCTTCATTATTTCACTCGTCCTGTCCGTTGACGAATCGTTGATTGCAATTATTTCAAAGTTTGGATAATCCTGCCCGAGCAGGCTGTCAAGGCAACGTGCAATATAATGCCCTTCATTTCTGGCAGGCAGGATAACGCTTACTTTCGGAAGGCGGCTTACACTTGTCCGGTCAAACGATTCAAGCGTGGGAGATTGCCGAAATGACTTGGTCATGTATGCAAGGAAGTACACCCAAACGCCAAATATGCCAGCCATTATAGCGGTCAAGACCATGTTAATTATTGTAAGGGCAAACTCCATTGCATTATCTAGCAAGAACTAGGGCTATTTATTCGACTGCTTTCGCAATGCGGGCAAGTGCTTCATCAGTTCCTTTCGCGATGTGTCTTTTCACCATACCTGTGAACATACCTAAGAATCCGGTCAGTTTGATGTTCCATACTACATCGATCCTTGTCTTGTGATTGTCTGAAGGGTTGAGCACGACTGTTTTGGTGCCCTTAATGGGGCCCTCTGTTATCATTATTTCAACTGATTTTTTTGGGTTGAGCACGACTGTCTGACGGCATTTTGAGTCTTTGAACGCGATAGTAACCTCGCGCTCGATCTTGTTGCCGGCCTTGCTGATATTTTTCACGGTTTTGGTGCCGCGCCAGTACTCGGGCTCATTGTCAACATCCGCAACGACGTTCCATATCCTGTCAAGCGGGGCAGACATTTCCCGGCTTGCACTGATGGTTATCATTAAACTAACCAATAATTTGTTTAATTATGTATAATAACATTGTAACTTTTAAGAAAGTTTGTTTGTGGTTGGGACATATTAGTTAGAGGAAAAGCAGTAGCTGCCATTACAGCTAAAAATGATGATTGCAATGATAATGACCTAACTTTGAGCGAAGACTTGGCCTTGTGACTGGACTATAGAACAATTTTATTCCTCGCCCAAGTTAAACTTGCTTTTACAAAGGCCGTACGCCGCCCGCGTATATTACGGTAGCAGGGTTGAGAGTGTGTCTATTTTTTCTTTCTGTCTAGAGCACGGAGCAAGACAGTGTCTGCTGTAGATACACGCTTCTTCTTTCTGCTGTCATGTCGACTTGACTACTGCCTATTCTTTTCGTTCCCAAAACCTTCGAGCTATATATTATATTCAACGAACGCTTATTCGGGCCGTCTCATCAGGATTGAGCTTATTCCAAAGCATGCCAAAAATGACGCCGAGCACACCCCAGAACATACTAATGGTAATTGCGCTTGTTATTCTAAAGCCGATGACCAGATCCATAGGCGCATTTATTGGATCAGGATTTGCCGGCATTGCCAGATATGCTGCTGTAATTATGGCGGCATATGCTGCAGGGATTATCGCCTTCTTTGTATTCAAAGCCCCCATCTTCTCATACAAGAATGCAAGCCCAAGCGCGCTAAAGCCCGATATTGCCAAAAATGCAACATACAGACTCTGCCTGTAATAGATGGTATCAGGATCTCCTACTGCAGGAGGGTTTGCAGGATATTTGAGCGCAGGGATCAAAAATAATATGAGCCACATGGTGCCGGCAACAAGGAGTGCCTTCTTTTTGTTGTCAGAGCCAGGAATCGATCTGTGTGTATACGCAAAGACTATTCCAAACAGTGATCCTATCGATAACCCGAGAATGGTGCCGGCAACTATTTCGCCTCCCTTTTGCCAGAACCGATAGGCTGTAAATTCTACAGGGTTGATTGCTTGATCGCTTTGAGCGGTGTTCTGCATTTCAAGTTCGATTGCGTGCTCGATATATGGCTCAACTGCAACCTGGTTTATGGCACCCAGGATGGTTCCAGCAATCGCTCCAGCAAGAAGAGTAATAGCAATAAAAGTGATAGCTTTCATAAAAGACCAGGAAGGTTAGTGGCAGGGAAATCCTGCGGCATGTCTCATATCATGGTAGAATTCATGGGCCCAATTTGTCCCCGGCTCGCCCCCACTACCATCAGCTGGCACGGTAAAGCCAAGCATTTCTCCCTGATCGAATCCAACTGTAAAGACTCCAAAAGCAAGCACTCCAAGAAGAATACCGACTGCAACCCTTGGAACTCCTGCAGATGTTTTTGTTATCTGGTTGGTTACTAGCATTTACCTCGGATACAGGAGGCTGTTATATAAAGAATCGGATGGTTTATCCAACTCATTGATAACAAATATTGCACAGGCTCTATTACCATCATTTATGCACATGTACGTCATGATGCTTCAAAAGGTTGCAAGAAGGTATGCCCCAAGCAGGGCGCTTTCATTTGATGTTGTGCATGTGTTTGCAGCTTTGCAGATGATAGGGAACAACGGCACGACGAGCAGGAATGCTCTGTGTAGTGGTCTGGTTCTTGGCGAAGGGACAATCAAGACACTTGTAAAACACCTAAAGATGCAAGGGCTTATTGAGACTTCAAACAGGGGCACGAAGATGACTGCCAAAGGAAAGGGCATATGCGAAGGACTACTATTGGCAATTCCGGGAGAAATGAGCTTGCCCAAGTGCTCAGTATCTCTTAGCAGGTTTAACTATGCGGTTCTTGTCAAGGAGTTTGGATTCGCAGTAGGATTGGGTATTGAACAAAGGGACGCGGCCATAAAGATGGGTGCAACAGGTGCCACCACCTTGCTTTTCAAGGACAACAAATTTGTCATGCCAGCAAACAGTAATGACTCACTAAAAAAAGAGCCACGGGTGCGCAGGATGCTGGTTGAAAAACTAAATCCAAGGGAGGGTGATGTAATAATAATAGGGAGCGCAGATAGCAATGAAAAGACTGCCGAGCTTGGTG
>DAINBL010000157.1:0-3492 GCA_036732945.1 Nitrososphaera sp.
ATTTTTTCCACTCTTTCTTTTTATTATTTGAAAATGCCTTACCGAAAGGTATTGTTGTTGTCCTTGCGAGATGGGGCCTTCGGAGGGATTTGAACCCTCCTCAAGCGGTCTCTGCCGTAAGTTGAGAAATCGGCCACAGCCGCCTATACTAACCAGGCTATACTACGAAGGCCAGCCAGCCAGCAAATTTGCAACAACTACAGTATATAATCGTTCGACCATCATCTATTTGGAAGGATGCCGACTCGGACAGTTTCAACGCCTAGGTTCTCAAGCCGCTCTGCAAGGCCGTTGAGGCCTATTGAGTCACCCCCTAGGTGTCCCATTACTACAAGGTTACCCTCCAACTTTTCTTCTCTCATTTTCATCAGCTCGCCATAATCTATATGCAGATAGATGAGTGTAGAAATGCCATGCTGGAAGTATGCCTTAGCAATATTGAAGCCACCGTTAGTGCCTGCCGCCACCACCAAAGTCCAATGCCCTGCTTTGTTGTTTTGATCGCCAAACCTTACTCGCACCTTGGTTGCAGCATGGCGGAATTCTGGGATCTTGCTAATGGATTTGACAATATCTGATACATATTCTGTCCTGCTGGCTTTGATGGCGCGCAATATAACCTGCCGCATGTATTCGTCACAGGGCTGGTGGATATTGACAAGCGGCATGCCAAGCGCCTTAGCAGCTCCGACAACATCACTGTAAATGTCAGCATGGTTACGTGTCTCGATCCGTTCTTTGAGCTTCTTAAGTGCCTCTCTTGCGATTTTTTTTGGAACACCATGCTCTACCATATAGTCTACATGCCTATCAAACACCTTGTAAAAATTCACTGAGGCAGCACCAACAGGGTGGTGAGCAATGACTGCATCACACTCAAGTTGCTTTGCAAGCATCAGCTCTGCTGTTCCTATATCTATCCCGATCAGCACTTTGCTTATATTCTTACCCTTTACGTGCACGGCGCTGTCTGCCGGCATTTTCTTCCAGCCTGCAAGCTCAAGTCCCACTTTCATTATTTTATCTGTGTCTACAGCCACGGCTACCAGCCGGCACAGTGAAAAATTTAAATCTGATCTACAAGGATTACGAAGCGAGCATGAGCTGCTCAGACGAGCACATATCACACTCTATGCACGACAATCTGATCCAGATCACACCACAGCTAAAAGCGAGGTTGCAGAAGGCCAAGTACGGGGTCTATAACCACTCTGCAGTAGAGCTGTGTCACTGGACAAAAAAGTCGTTTGCAGAAGAGGGCAACTGCTACAAACACAAGTTCTATGGTATTTCTACTCACCAATGCATGGAGATGACCCCGACTGCAATGAACTGTGAAAACAGGTGCATTTACTGCTGGCGTCCAACAGAGTTTTATGATACGCTGCAGATGCCAGAGGAGTTAGTCGACGAGCCTGACATTATAGTTGAACAATTGATGGCTGAGCGAAAAAAGCTGATAAATGGCTTTTATGGCAACCCTAAGAACAATAAGAAAAAGCTTGATGAATCGCTGCTGCCAGCCCATTATGCAATTTCATTATCAGGCGAACCCACGATGTACCCTAAGCTGCCGCAGTTGATAAAATACTTAAGGTCGCTCAAGGCAACTAAGTCAATTTTTCTGGTGACAAACGGGCAAGAGCCTGATATGCTAAGGAGGTTGGCTGCGGAAGATGCATTGCCCACTCAGATTTACCTATCTACTAATGCGTCAAACAAAAAGATGTTCTACCAGATAAACCGTCCTCGTCACCGCGACGCATGGGAGCGCTGGTGGGAGAGCCTGAGGTTACTTGCAACCCTCAACACCAGAACTGTGCTTCGAATGACTCTGATAAAGGGATACAACGACAGCTACGATTTTGTTAGAGAATTTGCAGACATTATGGTGCAGGGTAACCCTCACTTTATTGAGCTGAAATCTTATATGCACATTGGCATGTCTACCCAGCGGCTAGAGCAAGACAACATGCTGGAAATGGATGAGATAAGGAGCTTTGCAGCAAAGCTGCGTGCCAAAATGCATTCATTCAAGATAATGGATGAAAGTGAGATTTCAAGGATAGTGGTACTACAGAACGAAGTGCGCTATGTGGACAGGTGGATTAAAGAATACATGGTTTCAATGTCAGAGCTTTAGGTACCAGTGTGCAAATTTTTCAAGTGCTCTTTTGCGATGCGAATATTCATTCTTGCTTTTCTTTAGTTCAGCAAATGTGAGGCCGGTGCCATCAGGCATAAATATAGGATCAAAGCCCCAGCCGCTGCCCTCTGTTATCCTGTAAGATATGCTGCCGTACACTCTTCCCTCTGATATTGACAATGTTATTCCATCATAGAAGGCAATCAGTGAGTGGAAGTACGCTGATCGCTTGGTTGACCCGGCAAGTAATTTTAATATACCATCATTTCCAAGAGTTCTGAATACAAATGACGAATACTGACCGGGAAAGCCGCCAAGGCTGTCGATAAACAGGCCGTCGTCTTCGACAATGACTCGCCTCCCCACTTTTGTAAATGCAGTTTTTGCTTTCTCCCTTGCTATTTCCTCAAGCGAGTCTGACTGGATTTCAACAAGCGGGATTTGCGAAAAGTCAACGGAAATGTTTCTGATCGAGAGTATTGATTGGACTTCAAGGAACTTATTTTGGTTTGTGCTTGCAAACGTTATGTTTTCCATGATCTAAGTCACCCTCGCATATCTTCCGCGCTGCTCTATCTTCCTAACATTTTCTAGAATTTTATCTGTCTCTTTCCTACCAGCAACACTAGCATAACCTTCTACAAAGCGAGGGAGGGCTTTTTTTATTGCTATGTGTGCACTGGTAAATACTTCTTTTATAAGTCTGATATCGGTTGCCATATCTTCAGTTCGCTCTGAATAGTATGAAAGGCCAAAGTCTAGGAGGACAAGCCTTTTGTTCATTATAAAATTTGAAGTCGTCAGGTCGCCGTGAATAATGTTGCTTGCGTGCAGCAGTGCGGCACAGCGACCTATCTTGTAGCAGATGTCCGGCGTTAGCGCGTCTCGGATGTTTTGCCCTTCAATAAACTCCATTATTATTTCAGCCTTGGCAGGGTCGACAAAATATACAAATGGAGTCATGACACCTGCGGACTTGGCAGCAGACATGAAACTTGCTTCATGTATCGTCCTGTGCTTTCTGATTGCGGAGTCTAGCTCTGGATGGCGGTAGGACTTGGGTGAGCGCACTTTGGAAACTGCTTTCTTGCTGTCCCACTCTACAATGTAGATGTCGGCTTCTGCTCCCCTTTTTATCAGCAATGGCTGCAATAGTAATATAGGCTCTGCAGTGAAGATAAAAATGTGGTGAGTTTCCACCCAGCACCGGGCGAAAAAATACTCCTTGACGAGGACTGCTCTGAGGACAAGCTCAGAAGCGGCATACTAGTGCTGACTGACCATAGGTTGGTATTTCAAAGGACACAAGGCAGAATAGCAACTCTTTCAAAAAAGGAGACTGAAGT
>DAINBL010000158.1:0-3474 GCA_036732945.1 Nitrososphaera sp.
AAGAATTACCTTAATTCACAGTTATAAAATGAAGAATGCATGCGGAAGAGAACTAAGAGTATGTAATGGCGTTGTTGTCTCTTAACAGACTCAAGGCTTTACTTGCCAAACAGACTGCAAAGGAGACGGTCGCTACTTCTTTAGCCTCTTTACATAATGGATCTTTGAATCTATGACGGCAATTTGCTCCTAAAGCAGCTTCCTATAGCCTGTCAGCAATTTGCCTGCTCCTATACGATTCATGCATTATTCCTGTCATGATATCCTCAAAAGTTCTAGTCAAGCCCTCAACATTCGGCCCCAGTGTGGCAATATCTGCTGAACCTTTTGCGGCAATACCAGCCCTAGGATTGAAGTCCATAGCCACAAGCTTTTTTGCTTTTTGTGAAGCAATCGATTTTCCTTTGTCAATGGCTGTAGTAAACAGGTCTTGGAATGCATTCTTGGCCCTTTTGGCCTTGTGTCAGAGCTCAACTTCTTTGCCCTCTGTTGTAGTTAGTTTCTCTCCATTATTAGAGACAAGAGCCATTGCAGACAACAAATAACAATTTCTATGAATTGAATGCACCTTCATTAGGTCTATTTGTCATAGATACTATCTATCACGCCGCTGGGCATGGACTTTTTTCTTCCAACTACTCCGCAATCTGGCACCATATTACGTCTTTGACACTTGGCATGGCCTTTACTTCTTCAAGCAAATCAAGCAGCTTGAAATTATGTTTGATAATTACCTCCGCTCGATTCATATCACAAATGATTTGCCGGTTATCAGGATGATGAGATCTCCTTGAACGATGGCGACGCCCCAACAAATTTGGCAATCTTGTGTCTAAGAAAAACCTCATGTTCTTTTCCACAGTCATTACATCGAAGTCGGAGATTGCCAGAAATGCTCCTATATTTTGGCTTTACCGCTTCATCTTCCTCTATGAGTTCCATCACGTTTCCACAATCACATGAGATCAGGTGTTTTGGCATTGAACAGAATTACACAGAAGAAGAATTAAAGTGTGTGAACTAGAAGTTTCCATGCTTTTACTTTTGTAGAACGGTAAACAAAATAAACCATGTATAATCGCGTAGTGCATATAAGGTTAATGCCTTGGAACAGGTAATCGTACTATCACATATTCGGCCGCTTCTTCAAAAAAGGAAACATACAACAGCACCTGATGGTTCTCTTGTAATATTATATGAGGATAATGTTCCCTATAGGGTGGAGAAAGCTGATGTAGTAGTAAGGTAAGGAAACAATGCAGTGCAACTACTTTTGAGCAGAGTTGCCTTCTTACTAGAATAGATCCCATCAGATCTCTTGTTGAACCCAATATGGGCGTTCTAATTGTGCAATAGATGCATTAGCATACTCGTTACTTCTGTTTGCGGTATTCCGTTAACTGCCCAAAGTCAGAGTTTACCATTACCAGATGATTTTCAGAATGCATATGCTTTACGATCTCATAATGATGGAGAAAACTACGATTGCATCCTAGGCAAAACCATGTCTTTTTCAGATCACCCATTAATGTAACATATGCCTCTTCTTTTCCAGACTGCACAGGTTCAATGCTCTTTTGCATGATTTGCTTTTCGCTTGGCATTAATTACTATATATACATTCCAAATATTTACGTCTATTATCACATCATTATCCTTGACTGATCGCATTTTTGCCGCTTAACAGGTTTCATGCTTGCTTTTACATAAGTATCTGGAGCTTTGAGCTGTTGCCCTTAACATATCGAGGCGAATAGCCTATTGTTGCCCCTAGATAGTGTATAAGAATTTAGAATTGATGGCTGCTATATATGCTCAGCTCATTCTAACGATAATCTGAACACTGTACGCCAATTGGTTAGGTGCCATGGTTGTGTAGATATGGGATGACACAGCTAATATACAACAACGCCAATGCTGAAGAAAGGACTAAACAATTACGCAATGTAAAAGTCGAAGAATCAAGGATTCAAGAGTTGTCAAGAGCACAATTTGAAAACCTTCCACAACCAGTTCAGGAAAAGCTAAACGCATCGGCATAGAGCAAGCTACTTTTGACTTTATGATTTCCTCGAAGTCGCACGATAGGTATTATATCTTCCTTGTATGTAAGCTGCATTTATTTCAATTGCAGACGTTACTCTTTCTGGTTAATTACCCCAAACATTTTTTGTACCATTTGGTAGTTGCTGTTATGACATTGACAAGCACACATATGGGTATTGTCTGAGCCATCTGTTACGGTCTTGACTGTACCGTCGCAGGAATCATGCTCATTTTGAATGCATTTATTAGAAGTGGTAATAATGTCAAGTAGTATCAACCAGTTAAGTATGTTGTTATTGCGCTCAAGTGCTGTCAATATCTGTCAGTGTTGCGTTCGATTCTGTATTCACCACCACCTATCGGTTGTAGCGAGAACATTTATGGAGATATCTCTTGGTTTATTTCTTTCAGTTTGCTTCCACTGGCAATATATCTACCTTCAAAATCGCTGCTACGAATATCGCCGTGCACGAGGTTGAACTGTTTATCGCATATGAAAAGTGGTGGGGTTATCAGTATACTTTACGTCAGATCTGTGCAGAGTTCTAATCTCTAACAGCCAGATCCCACAAGAGAACCTCAAATTGCGATGTGAAAGAACATCGGACTACCATCATCGTTAACGTCAACATCACAATAAAGCAGAAGCAAGAGCAGAGGGTTCATTCATCACTGTCAGCAATTTCAAGATAGGGTAAGATATGTCTAAATGTCAAGGTCTGACTCCTGAGCACGATTGAATGTGTGAAATTGAGCTAGCTCATATCAAAAATACAGGAAAACTTCGATAATTCAGGAGGCATTTTATGTCAGTTTAAGACAGACTATATTTATTATTAAAACCAAAAAATAGGCTAAATTCATTGATCTGCTTGTGACAACCTTGGAGCAAGATAGCCAAATATAGCTTCAGCGGTGAGAATGATAAACTAAAAAATTTGTAGCTAGTGGCACCCAGAACCCAATCTAACAACAACAGAAGTCCCAAACTCAGACTCCCAAAAATTGGGAACGATGACAATAACAACACAAATGAAGGAGCAAAAGACAAGCAGACCTACCAAGCCAAGTTAAACTAAATTAAACTATACGTTCAAAATGTATCCAGCATTTTATCTTATCGCTGAATCGTGACCTACAGTTCAGAAAAAGTCTCCGCAATAAATAAAAAACATCTGGATATGCAAACCGTTCGATGCGATCACGAATATGTAATCTAGACTTCTCTAAGAACCTACTTCTGGCAGGAATGGTAGCAATATTATATTTCTCATGGTTACCGATGGTGACAAATGAAGTGTTCGCAATTCCAGACAGATTTGCAATGTCATATTTCTCATGGCTGCCTAGGGTGACAAATGAAGTGTTCACAGCTACAGATAAATTCGGAATAGATGAACTTTATCCCACAGCAGATAATGGTCCTGT
>DAINBL010000159.1:0-3460 GCA_036732945.1 Nitrososphaera sp.
GCCACCAACAGCAGGATTCGCAAGTTCATCCGCAATTTTACTGACAATACCATCGACTTGGTCGTCCTTTACGACGACTTCTATTTTTATCCGAGGGATAAATTCTGGAGTGTATTTTCTAGTTCCTCGAGCAATGGCAACTGGCTTTGCCTTGATCTTTCCTCTTCCTTCGACCCTTTGGAACGTTATTCCACCGGCATGCGTGTCTCTTATTATTCTGTTTACGTCATTAAATAGCCTGTCTGGCACTATAATCTCGATTTTCTTCATATGATCTTGGATAGGTATTATTATGTTAAATATTTGTTATATGGAGGTCGGGCTAAAGAAATTCAATATGCAATGATTTGATCCTTTTCTCCCCCGAGTCATCCTCTATGAATTCAAACGTAAGTCTGCCTTTAACCTTGTCTCCTTTTTCAAAAGTTGTCAATGCCGTGATTTCATTATTATTATCGGCCTTCTTAGCTTTTTCTATCTTGATTGTGCGTCTCAGCTCATTGTTGGCCATCATTGCAACCTTAAAAAATGGCTCTATTGCAGACCTTCCATGCAGTTCTTCTACTTTGCTAAATGGTTCATACACTACTGCATCGTAGTCAAAAAGATCAAGCATGCCATCAAGATCTTTATTATCCATGTACCTGAAATAGCGTGCCACTATTTCTTCGCCTGTAAGAGGCCTTGATTCTTTGCTTTTAGCCCTCAAAGATACTATATCGCCTTTTTATTATTCTAGTTAGAAGAGCATATATGATAATTAACTAGTAGGACTGCACTGCAATGCAATAAAAACAATATACTTGGAGAGATTGTGTTCATCATCTTAGCAGGACTTCAGCTACTGTTGTGTTAGGTGTCACATTGATTTCAGCCCTCACGTTTGCTAGTTTTTCAAAAATGAGTGCGAGCAACTCCTTTGTAAATAGCGACCAGTTCTCACCAAGCTCATGCTGTATTATAAAAACATGTTTTCGGGAGCCTTCTATCTTGTGATCCGCTTTTATTCCTGAGACTTTCATATATTCCTCAAGAACTGAAAGCACAACCCAGAGGTTGTATTGTTTCTTCATGAACAGTACAGAATCCTTCATGAGTGAGAATGCCAATTCGGCCGCTTGCTTGATTACCTCGTCTCGATAATGGTCAATGTCTTTGATTCCGCTCCTTTTTGCTATAGATATGGCCTTGTCTATCAAGTTCGATAGTATCACTCTTGGAACAGGAATCATACCTATCTTGTTTTCATATCTATCCCATTCTTCATATCTTTTTAGAATTTGGTTAACAAGCACATTGAGAGAGATCTCTCTATTATTGGCCTCTGTCTGAAGCTCGTCTATTACTGTGGAATCCAGCCTGAATGTTACGCTGCGGGTTTTCCTCGATTGATAGGTATTCTCCTTTAGCGTATCCGAATAATCTTCAGGCACTGACAAAGTTTAGTAGAATTGTGTCTTAAAAGTCTTGCAAGTGTATCATACAATGGAAAAAGGTTACTGACCAACATAGTCTTGTCTAGTTGCACTGCATTGCACAACATTCCTACATCTAAAATATCATTATTGAAATAGCATTGGGTATGAGCATGGAATCAGTAGCAGTTTCTAACATTATGGTCAGAGACGTCAAAATAGCCAAAGAGAATCAGAGCATCAATGCGATTGCTAAGGTGATGAGTGATAACAACATTGGAAGTGTAGTGATAGTAAAAAGTGATGACGACTTAGAAGAGTTAGGAGGTATAATTACTGAAAGAGATATTGTACGCATAACAGCAGCTGCACAGACATCATCATCAACCTTTCAGCTGCTTGCACGCGACATAATGAGCAAGCCAATTATTACGATAGACGCAACAAGTTCAATCCAAGATGCAATCCAAAGCATGAAACTGAACAATATTCGCAGACTACCGGTTGTAGATAGAGAACGAAAGATGGTTGGTATTATTGCTGACAAGGATATATTTAGAGCGATTATAAACAGCCAATCTATGGTGGCAAGTATTAGTGAGAATGTCACAATAGAATATAGGCCAATATACGAGAGGCTCAGTGAATTCATGATGGGGGAGATGCTGTTACCTAGAGGTAGCAATCCCAATTGACAATCATTCACTTGTATAGTTTAAGAGGGTGGTGGAATTAGTATTTGTTACCTGAAGTTAGAATAACAAATTCGTGCTGTTGCGATACACAATCAGTGAGGATTTTGTCATTATGAATAATAGGATGCGAGTCGGTTGTGAGGCCTTCAAGTGCGCTACTTTTTCATTCTTTCAATAAAATCGAATAGAAAGGAATATCGAGAATTGATTTGGCATAAAAGGTACCAGCAGGTCTTTGGTTCTAACAGATCCAGGCAACATTGCTTTAGAGTAGGAAAATTTGCAACAATCGTCGGTTTTTCAAGTGGCATTTCACATTTCACTGCAATGCACTGCATACATATAAGTTAATTTATCGTTGTGAATCAGGTATGATCAATAAGAAATGTCAAACAATCCATCTCGTATGAATAAGAGAAGAACCCATACCATGATACTGTGTAGTATTCTTATCATATCAGCAGTGTTGGGTGCTCTAGTTCCCTTTTCAGGTCTCGCTCGTATAGATAATAATAAGGAGATAAAGGGAGGAGCATCGGAAGCACAAGGCAGCACCAGCAGTAATTCGACAACAACAATAACATCACCAACACGAAAGGAATATACATTAATAGCGCAAGACGCAGAACTTGAAATCGCTCCAGGAAAGGTTGTGAAAACTTGGACATATAACGGAACGATGCCAGGTCCTACCTTAAGATTCACTGAAGGGGATAATGTAACAGTCAAATTTATCAACAAAACGCCAATTCCGCATACAGTACACATGCACGGAAACCATGACGCTCTCAACGATGGTGTGCATCATCAAGTTATGCCAAACGAGACATATCTGTACAACATAACTGCTGGGCCGGCTGGTACACTGATGTATCACTGCCATGCATATCCAACATCGCTTCACATTAGAATGGGAATGTATGGAGCAATGATAGTTGATCCAAAAGATACTCCACTGCCTCCTGCAAGGGAATTTGTCATGGTATTGAGTGAATTCGATGACGAAAACATAATGAAATTTGAAACAGAATATTACCCGATAAATGGTTATCTAGACCAATATGTACAAAATCCTATCCAGGTAAACCGTGACGAGCTCGTAAGGTTATACGTCATCAACATCGGCACAACAATACCATATCAATTCCACCTTCACAGTACAATCTTTAAGGCATATCCGTCTGGACTGCTTTCAAATGAGCCTATAGACGTTCAAACGGCTCCAGTAGGACCCGGGGATGCTACATTAATTGAGGCAAAGTGGAAATACCCTGGAACTTACCTATTCCATAGCCATGGCTTCCTCGAAGAGCGTGGGAATATGGGTCAGATAGTGGTTGCAGAAAATAT
>DAINBL010000160.1:0-3434 GCA_036732945.1 Nitrososphaera sp.
CGAAATGTACAAGCTAGCTCTTGAAGGAAAGCTGTACAGCAGGTCTATACCATAAACTAAGGATTTCGACAATGTCTGGGCAACCAGACGCTCCGCTTTTTCTATTATTTTTTGCTTTAGATGATTTTCAAGTGCTATCATACAACAACGCAGAGGAATGCGCATCAGATTAGGTATTGAGAGGTAATCGTGATAAGTCGTAAGAAAAGTCAACCCTCTGCATCCACCCATTCCAAGCCACTAGAAAATGAAAATTTCTTTAACGCACTATTGAAAAGACAACCTGCTTCATCTTAAGTCCAGCTGCATGACCTTTGAACAATTGCCTATAACGTGCCTTTGTCTTATGTAAAAGAATGAAAACTGCCAATCATCACTTTTGGTAAGCAATAAATACGTAATTTCTTTGCATAGTGCTGATGGCTGTTATTGATCCTGTGTGCGGAATTGAAATGCTTCAAGAACTTGCGATTACCCATGAGCATCATGGTAAGACTTACTACTTTTGCTGCGAAGGCTGCAAGAGGATCTTTACAAAAAAGCCCGGTAAGTATTCAAAGTGAAAGTGGCACAACAGGAAAAGCGCCACACTTTCTGCAAAACCTAGCATCAGTTGCAATACATCCTTGACACTCCGAGCAGCGTGATCTGCAACTATCGTTATTATTATCATCATCATCTTCTTCTTCTTTTGGCGGAGGAAAATAGCTTCTGAAAATGGCATAGTAGTGCAGATGTTCCTTGCTTCTTATTTTGACGCTTTCCTGCTCCTGAGCTATTCTTTTCTTGTTTGCAAAAGTCAAGTTGTCAATCATTTCTTCAATATATTCTTGGTAACGATCCGTGGCGGCTCCCTGCTCCTGTGCGAGCTTGGGTCGCCATGCTAGTGAGCCCAGGGCTGGTTCAAAGCATCTTCTCAGGATGAACTTGCCCCACTTTTTGCCACCATGTTCGCCGACTTTGTAGTTGACATCGATCAATTTTGCGAACGATGCAAATTTCTCATCAAGGAAAGGCGTTTTGACCTCGATGCCGACATGTTCTCCTAGTTTTCTTGAGGAGAAATGCATGATCTGCCACAGCCGTCGCAGCTCCGAACCAAATCTTTGCATGTCAGAATAATAGCGAGAAAAATAGTTATAGCCTGCGAAGAGCTCATCACTGCCGTCACCGGTCATTACACTAGAATAGCCATCGCATTTTACCCACTCGATGCCAGCAAGTGCCACAGCAGAATTCCTGATCTCAATTGGATCAAATGTTCTAAAAATTTGTATAACCTGCTCGACCAGCTCCGCCATTCTGTTCTGTCCAAAAACAATTTCAACATGGTGTTTGCTGTATCTTTCTGCAACCTCCCTTGCATAGACAAGATCAGGAGCACCTTTTCCAAATCCTGCCGCAAGTGAATATTGTGGCCGTAGTATACTTGCCAAAATGCTGCTATCAAGCCCTCCGGAGAGCAGCAGTGCATCGGCGTGGTTTCTCTCTACACTTTCAGTCAGCAGTTTGGTAAGCTGTTCGCAATCTTGCAATACATACAAAACCCCAGTTTTGCTCTTATTACTATTGTTCTTCTTCTTTGCCGCCGTCTTCTGCTTGTGGTGCCGGTGGCGCCTCACAGAACTCTGTCAGGACACCATGAAGCGACTTAGGATGTATGAATGTGATCTTCCGGCCGTATGAGCCTGTGCGCAATCCGCCAAGCATCTTCATACCTTTCTCAGAAGCCCTTGCAACGTCCTTTTCGATGTCATCAGCAGTGATTGCTATATGGTGTATGCCTTCTCCACGTTCTTGTAGGAACCTTGAAATTGGACTGTCAGGAGCCGTCGGCTCCATTAATTCTATTCTAGTATCTTCGAGCATCAGCATCGCGACCCTGACCTTTTCGTTAGGCACTTCCTCCATTTTCAGCTCGTCAACATTGAGTATTTTTTGATAGTCTGTGAGTGCCTGTTGCACATTGTTAACTGCAATAGCTATATGGTCGACTCTCATCTAGTAACCTGAGCCAGTGAGAGTTTATTTAATCTAATGCCAAATAGTTCTGTACACTCTGTGTAGTTCATCTTGAACGCTAGAAAGATATCTTGGGTTCATATCTTCCAAACACAGTTCGCAGAGTGCTACTAATTTCGCCAAGCGTACTGTAGCTCTTAACCGCATTAATGATATAGGGCATCAAGTTATCATCGTCCTTCTCAGCTGCCTTCTGCAGTTGTGATAGCGCTTGGTCCACCTTTGACTTATCGCGATTGCTCTTGAATTCTTTGATTTTTGCTAATTGTTTTTGCTCCAGCAATGGATCTATCCTGTTGATCTTCGGCTCGACGCCATGCTCCTCTTGATACTTATTGACGCCTACGATAATGCGGCTATTTTCGTCAATCTCTTTTTTCAATTGATATGCATTATTCCTGATCTCTTCTTGGAAGAACCCCTTCTCCACTGCAACTAGCGCACCGCCCATACTTTCTATTTTTTTGAGATATTGGTTAACCTCTTCCTCTATCTTGGCTGTAAGGTATTCAATGTAGTATGAGCCAGCCATTGGATCCACAGTTTTGCTGACGCCTGTCTCATTAGCAATTATCTGCTGAGTCCTGAGCGCTATTTTGACTGACTCTTCAGTTGGGAGCGCAAGGGCTTCATCACGCGAGTTGGTATGCAAAGATTGGCATCCACCAAGCACCGCAGCAAGTGCTTCAGTTGTGACCCTGACAATGTTATTGTCGACCTGCTGGGCAGTGAGTGATTCGCCGGAGGTCTGAACGTGAAAGCGGAGGTGCTGCGATTTAGAACTCGTTGCATGAAACCTATCTTTCATTATTTTTGCATAGATCCGCCGAGCGGCTCTAAACTTGGCAATTTCCTCACAGAATTCCATAGTGCAGCAGAAAAAGAACGAAAGTCGTGGAGCAAAGTCATCAACCTTCAATCCTGCTCTGCTTGTGCAAGTATTGATGTATTCAATTGCGTTTGCAAAGGTAAAGGCCAGCTCTTGTACAGCGTTACATCCGGCTTCTCTCATGTGGTATCCAGAAATGCTGATCGGATACCATTGCGGAACTTTTTTAGAGCAATATTCGATCATATCCCCTATCAGGCGCATAGATGGTTTGGGAGGGTAAATGTAGGTATTTCGTGCAATGTATTCCTTTAGAATATCATTCTGAGTCGTACCTCGCAACTGGTCTGGTGAGACTCCTTGCTTCTCGGCAACAGTGATGTAAAGAGACAAAAGCGTAGATGCAGTTGAGTTGATTGTCATTGAAGTGCTGACCTTGTCAAGGGGTATGCTATCAAAACAGGTCATCATGTCCTTTATCGAGGTGATGGCAACGCCTGTCCTCCCAATCTCACCTTCTGCTTGCATGTCATCGGAGTCCCTGCCAGTCTGAGTAGGGAGGTCAAATGCTAGTGACAGGCCC
>DAINBL010000161.1:0-3408 GCA_036732945.1 Nitrososphaera sp.
TTTGCTGCAAGAAAAGCAAGATGCTGGTATGTAGCCCTGATGTCAAGCACGCATGATTTGGAGACGTTGCCTGTGATAAAAACATCATTGGAAGGTGCTATAAAGCGGTAATTCCGAATCGGGTTGTAAAACTTGCTTGGTATGCCGAGCCTCTCCATTTCAGAAATCCAACTTACCCCGCTTGTCCTGATGCTGTGTGCAATGGATTCGTCCTTTTCAAACAGAATTACTTTTGCTCCACCTTTAGCCGCAGAATATGCAGCTGAAAGTCCTGCAGGTCCTCCGCCAACTACTGCAATATCGAATTTTTCTTCATTTTCTTGCATTATATTTTACTCATCCTGTCGTAAACGAGATGCCATCAAACCGCATATAAGGAAGTATTGAGTCATAGATCACTTTTCGCTCTCTTGATACGCCGTTTAGCCGACGCAGTGCTTCAAAGACATTTCCAGCTACCATGACTTCCTTGACTGCGTGCTGTATGGTGCCGTGCATGATCAGCCTGCCACCCTTTACCACACCTGAAAAATCCCCGTTAACCGGATTTACATTCCCAGAAAATCTGCTTATTAGTATACCTTTGTCTATTTCCGAGATTAATGTATCAATGCTCGATCTCATAGGCTTTATCAGGAAATTGGTTGTCGACACCATTGGCGGCGAGCTTGTCGATCCACCTGCGTTGCCTGTGCTCCTTACACCATCCTTGCTTGCTGTATATGTATTGTAGAGAAACTTTTTGAGGATGCCCTTTTCTATTACAACGTTTCGACGATGGGAAACTCCTTCCCTGTCAAAGCTTGATGCATTAAGTCCATCGACGTTAGTTGCGTCATCTTCCACTGTCAGCAGATCAGAGGCCACCTGTTTTCCTATCTTGCCTGCAAACTGGCTAGATTTTTTCTGCAGGGCGTCTGAATTGATGGCATACGCAATTACTTCTTCTATCATTTCATTTGCAGCCATCGGAGTCAGCAGCATTTCTCCCTTGAAGCTGTCCTCTATCTTCTGTGTGCCAAGCGATTTGACAACTGTCTCTGCAAACTCACTCGCGGTGCTGGACACGTCAATATCTTTGACATAGTGCGAGCCGCCAACCTGGTAGTCAAAGCTTGATATCTCAGTATTTTCTATTGCCATGCCCATTATCGACCAGGAAAAGACACTAGCCCTTTCTTTTAGCTCTATACCGTTAGAGTTTGCAAGTGCATGCGTGGCCACTTGGGCACTAAAGTTGCCGCTGTCGACGCTTACTCTGCTGTCATACGACTTGGCAGCTTTGAGCAACTCCGCTGCGCGCTTGGCAGCATCGGATGTCTGAAATGACTCGGAGTTTCTATCGTATATTCCGCGGATTGACTTTGACTTTGATCTTGACCTATTTGGAAGGACATTGTGCCTATCCCTAGGGCTTGCTCGTGCAATCTTGATCGCCATGGCCGCCCCATCTCTTATTCTGCTTTTGGCTAGATCATTGATGGAGTAAAAGCCAATCGAACCATCAAGCACGACCCTAATGCCTATAGAGCTTATACTCTGCGACTTGGCTTGCTTGAGGTCATTGTTCTCTATGAAGACCTCCGACTCATTGTTGGTGGCTGCATACGCTTCTGCGTCGCTTGCTCCAAAAATCTCAGCCTGCTTTATCGCGTAGTGCAAAAGATCCAGCATTACTCTTGTACTCCACCGATGATCGCCGTGCACCTAATGTACGGTCCGCCCCCATCAACCTTCGCCGGTTGATACTTGCCGCAGTAGCCAGTGCCGATGTCGTATTGAAATTCGTTACCTACCATGTCCACTGACTGCAGAACCTCAAATGCATTGCCTGAAATGCTTGCGCCCCTGAGCAACTCCTTTACCTCTCCGTTTTCTATCCAGTGTACCTCTTCAGCACCAAACATGAACTCGCCGTTTGCATCTGCCTGCCCATTTCTTGCACCCTTGATAATATATCCATGTTTGGTTTCCCTTATCATATCATTTAGCTTATCAACGCCGGGCTCAATGTACGTATTCCGCATTCTTATGAGTGGCTCGTCGCTATACTGAAAAGCCCGGGCGTTGCCAGTTGAAGCCGCGCCGAATATCATGGCTGACTCCCGGTTATGCAGGAACGATTTAAGCATCCCCTTTTCAATTATTGCAGTCCTCCCGGCAACCACTCCTTCATCGTCGACGATTATCGTGCCACCTGCATTAGTTGCTATTTCCGACCTGCCGCTGTCTACCAGTGTGACAAGATCGCTTGCTACTTTGGTTCCTATCTTGTCTTTTACCACCGAGCCGGATAACACAAAGTCAGCCTCGACGGTATGCCCGATTGCTTCATGCGAGAGGAGTCCGACCATGGCAGGATCCAGAATCACTGTAGTCTTTTTACCACTTACATGTCTAGCATCGAGCAGCTTAGCCGCTCGTGCTGACGCGATGCGTGCGTATTCTACGTGGTTATTCTTTTTGAAAAGGTCGTCCCATCCCCCCGTGACTCCAACCCCTTCATGGGCTGTGACGCTCTGACTTGCCTTCCTTGCTATTGCTGTTACGCTGAACTCTGGCTTTGAATCATGAATCTCAATGTCGGCGCCGTCACTGTTAATGATCACCTTGTGATCAAGCATATCCCGGTATGTGCAAGAAGCGGTCTTGACTGCCTTATTGCTTCGAGCCTCCTTTTCTGCTTCCTTTGCAACCTGCACCTTCTGCTCGATGTTAATATCCGAGAGGTTATCGCTACTGGCTGATGTACTAAAAGTGCCTCTAATCATTTTCGATTCGGTCAGTCCCTTGACCTTGTTCTTCTTAGTCCGGGCAAGTGTGCGTGCTGCCGCTATGGCCTGGTCAAGCGAATCTTTTAGGGCGTCGTTCGAGATGTTGCTTGTGCTACTAAAGCCCCAGCAGCCATCCACCAGAACTCTGATTCCACAGCCCGCGTTTTCTACGACTCTTATCCTTTCAAGTTCGCCGTTGATAAAATTGACCTCGCTTGCCACTCTTGACTGATAGCGTGCTTCGACATAGGTAGCACTCTTTGAAGACGAAATCAATAACCTGAGATTGTCAGCTACTTGTGCACCATTGCGCATCATTTTCATTTGGAGAAAGATATAGGTATATCTGTATCTCTTCTTAGATGGTTATTCTACGCAAATCGCTATACTTGGATTTTGATTTGGCAACATGCAAGATTGTTTCGTTTGACAGTTCCTAGTAACTCATATTTGAATCCAAAGATCCACAAGTCCTCTACGTTAAGATATTGTGCAACTAATCCGTGTTGACCGTGACAAGTTAGTCATCCTTTTATCATGATATAGTCTGCAGCATAGCAATTCCCTTTATCTCTTCGATAAGCAACTGGTCGTAATTTTTTAATGGATTCTTATTCTTTCTTTCTTTCTTTCT
>DAINBL010000162.1:0-3337 GCA_036732945.1 Nitrososphaera sp.
GGTTAGAAAAGTAAGATCTATATCGAAAATTCCTTCTTACCTGTTTTATAATAAAAATCCAAGTAAGAACCATGGCGACGATTCAACAATTCAAATTGAAGGGTAATAGCTCTGGCGGTTTCATAGACAAGGTGTACACTATTATAAGCAACAGGAGCGGCAAGATCACAAGCAAGGATCTTGATCAAATGATCGGCAACAAGCAGGATGTTAGACTTGCAATCACCCGGCTGACAGTCCAAGGTAGGATCAAAAGGGTAAGAGGCTTTGGGAAGAGGGGAATTGAATATTTCTACAAAGACATTGCCCATCAGGCGCAAAAAACTAAGTTGAAGCAAACAAAGTACTAGTCCATCCTTTCATTATGACCATCTAGAACTTTCCTTAGCTCTGCGATATGCTGAGGGTTGGTTCCACAGCATCCTCCTATCATCCTTACATGATCGTATTTGTCAACAAAATCTTCAAGCGCTTCTGCTATTTCCTTTGCTGTCATCTTATAGATTGCGCGGCCGCCCTCGTTCTGTGGCATGCCAGCGTTTGGCATTACCAGTAACGGCAGATCTTGCTCACTCAACCATCTTACGTGTGGCCCCATTTCGTGTGGACCGGTGGAGCAATTGAGCCCAAATGCATCGACGTTCATATCGCTTACAGCGGTGTAAGCTGCTTGAATGTTGGTTCCAAGCAGCATTTTGCCATATTGATCTAATGTAACATTGGCAATTATCGACACCTTTCTAGCTACTTTTTCCATCGCCTCATGGCATGCCTCGATCGCCAGCTTGACCTCTAGTATGTCCTGACTTGTCTCTATCAGGAGGGCGTCGACTCCGCCAAGAATAAGCCCTTCAGCCTGCAGCGCGAACGCCTCTTGTATCTCATCAAGAGGCGTTTCTCCAAGCGCAGGGTCATTTGAGCTTGGTAAATATCCACTAGGGCCCATAGAGCCGATGATATATCGCGGTTTGCTCTCCTTGAACTCATCGCATACATCCTTTGCAAGTTCGGCCGCTCTTTTGTTAAACTCAACGGTCTTGTCGCCGTATCCATACTCGGCAAGCTTAAACATATTGGAGCCAAATGTGTTAGTCTCAATGCAATCGGCTCCTGCCTTGAGGTAGCCTCGATGAATCTGCTTTATCCACTCTGGTCGCGACAAATTGAGGCCATCATTGAATCCATCTTTGCCATCTGGAAAATCCTCTGTTTTGGGATTGAGACGCTGTATTTCAGTTCCCATGGCACCATCGAAAAGTAATACCCTCTTTTTTGCTGCTTCAATGAATGAGTCTTGCAAGTGCTGTAGAGATTCTAACATCCCATGGAGTTTAAAACCTTTGTAAACATTGACACCATTGATAGCGTCTCTTCATACAGATCCCACAAATGTAAGACCAAAATTGTCAGGAGGAAATATCTCAATATGCGATAATTGTTGTACTACAAAATCCCCCATCAGACAATCAAGGTAGACAGTATGTTCGGCGCGAGTCTATAGCCTCATGACGTGAAAAAAACACATGGGCGGGACAGGACGTTGCAGGAGTCCTCCTTAGGATAATAACCAAAGGCCATTATCAAGGCAACTGACTGTCCCAGCATAGCGTTATGCCAGTCAATGCTTCAAAGATAATCAAGCTGGACGTTGCCACACAATAGACACTTATAAGTTCATGATTACAAACTACAAAGTCAATTGCATGTATTGCATCGAGACCGATTGCTCAAAGTTTAACCTGATAGCAGCGATATCCCGGGTAGTAGTGTCCTAGTCCTATGGAATGTGGGATAAATCTAAGAAGGAAGAAAGAAATTGCTATCAGTCCAGTTGAAGAAACTTCGATTGTTGTGGCTGACGAATTGACTACAGAGAAGCCAGGGAGAAAAGAACACAGTAAAGAATATCGGTAAACGGGTATTCATAGAAAGAAAATGATAACCAAGATGTCACATAGTTTATTTTGATCTATCAGGGTGTGACCCGAGATATCGTACGTGGAAAAGGCAAAGTGTCTTTGATGTCTTCGGCGTTTGTTATCCACCGCATCAAGCGCTCAATTCCAAGCCCAAAGCCGCCATGCGGTACAGAGCCATACTTTCTGAGATCAAGATACCAATCATAGGCGGCAGGATTGAGCCCCTCTTTCTTGATACGCTCAGTGATTGAAACAATATTGTCTTCCCTTAGACCGCCACTTGTTATTTCGCCAAAGCCATGTGGCGCTAGCATATCTGCCGCCAGCCCACTCCCTCTATGGTGTGGGTTTTCCTTTACATAGAAGGGTTTGATTGCAAGGGGATACCCCACCACAAATATCGGTTTGGTTACATTCTTAGTCAACTCGCGTTCAGAATCGATATTAAGGTCATCGCCGAACTTTATCTCGCGCTTGCTACCATTTTCTTGTGTAATCATGAACCCTTTTGACTTAATGATTTCAATTGCATTTTCATAAGATATCCGCTCAAATGGTGGCTCGATCTTTTTCAGTTCGGCCAAATCACGTCTTAGGTAGGTCAGTTCCTCAGCTCTCTCCTTGATCGTGTTCTGGATGATGTATGAAACAAGCTGTTCCTGCACTTTCAAGATGTCTTCAAGTGTGACCCAAGGCGCCTCGGCCTCAAGATGGGAAAATTCTGCCAGATGCCTGATAGTTCGCGATCTTTCTGCACGAAATGAAGGTGTGAGGCTCCATACAGGTCCAAGAGAAAAAATCATGGCTTCCAAGTACAACTGCGCGCTCTGCGACAGGTATGCTTCTTCATCGAAATACTTTAGCTTGAAAAGTGTCGAGCCTCCTTCCACTGCGCCTTTAACAATGGTCGGTGCAGTCACTTCCATCCAGCCGCTTTCTATGAACCAACGCCGGCCATAGTCAAGTATAGTTGCTCTTATTTTAGCCATTGCGACCATCTTTCGCGTGCGCACTGTCAGATGCCGCTTGTCAAGCAACAATTCTTCGCTCTGATATTCACCTATAGGATAATCAGTGCCTGCAATATTGTATATCTTGAGAGTCTTTCCCTTTATCTCGTATCCTCCCTCTGGAGCCCTTGCATCTTGGCTTACAATGCCTGTCACTTCAATTGAAGATTCTATAGTAAGGCTGGCTGCCTTTTCGACAGGGAACACGCATTGAATCACGCCTCCTCTATCGTCGCGCACAAGGACGAATGCATTCTCTTTTTGCTTCCTTAGACGATGTACCCAGCCCCTGATCATGACTTCCTTTCCGACATAGTCTGATGACTTGACCTTGCTTGTCCTGAAGGACATCGAGATTTAGGTTTCTTGTCTAATTCTTAAGTTTATCCAGCTTAAAACTTGAACTAT
>DAINBL010000163.1:0-3298 GCA_036732945.1 Nitrososphaera sp.
TCTCTATTCCGCATAGAACTTTCAAATAATGTATTAGGCACCCGTCGCACAAATCTTTGGACCTAGATGCTCCCAAAGAGCATAGTTCTAACATACAGAAAAACAGAAGATATGCTTACTAATCCTTAATATTCATGCATGCGTGTGGGCGAAAAATAATAGAGAAACAAAGGTTTCCACATTTAATATTACTTCGACCTTTGAACCTCTATTTTTATTCGAGGATTCCTCTCACTCTTAAAATGCATTAACCAGCTGGTCTAGACCAACAGGAAAACGTATACTAGGATGGGGGTCTATAAAACGACTGAACGACAATTTTGATTTTCTGGAACATAGTCGTTGAGTCTTATTTCTGAAGGGTTTTCTGCCGGAGCCCTGTGGAACCGCTAAAAAATCGTTCATAAAGGAGTAGTTTTCTAGAGTCTAGGAACTGTTAATGTTACACATACAGAACCGCGACAGTAAACATGCGGCTTTCTAGGCTTGCTGTGCGCTTTTCCTGCGTTGATAGTAAGATTCTGATAAATAAACTGACTGACCAGTCAGTTAGCTATATATATGACTGTCTGCTACGTCGTCGCAGTAAAAAAATTATGTCAGTTGAAGGACATCGCAGCCGCAACGATGAACAACAAGACAACAAGCTATTGTTGTTAAAACAATCAAACTTTTTGCTTGGTCTATATGCAGCAGGGATAGCTGGAGCCCTGCCGACTGAGACAAAGGGAACAAAAAAGGAGTAAGATTACGACTCTATGTGCCCAAAGGTAACAGCCCAATACAAAAGTGAGGTAAGAGAAAAAATAATTGAGTCTGCAGTAGAATGTTTTGCAAGAACTGGATTTGACAGAACCAAAATGGATGACATAGCTAATCTCTCAGACGTAAGCAAAGGAACATTGTATCTCTATTTTAAGAGCAAAGAAGATCTATTTTATGGCATTTGCCAAAACAGCCTGAAAAAGGTAAAAGAGCAGGTAAATGGCATGTTGATAACAAAGGAAAATCTTGTTTCTGATGCGGAAAGGTTCTATGACTATTTCCAAAAGGGAATCAATCCTTATCATAATATGGTTTTATTAGAAATGTCTGTTATGGCGACCCGAAATCCGAGGCTAAGAAGGGTACTAATGCAGCATCGAGTAAATCGACATCAGGTTATATCAGAGTTTATTGGACTCCAGATTAGAAACGGCTTTGCTAGAAAGGATATTGATAAAGATGCTATTGCTTCAGGGTTGATTGGATTGTACGAAGGACTTGTAATAAACAAGGTAACGGGTGCAGAGGATTCTGGTAATAAGAAAGCATGGTCTGATACAATCAGAGCAATATTTGCAGGCATTGGCTAGTTTTAGTGCTCTATATATTCATAAATCTCTGTTTGATACGGCCTGCTCCTATTGCTACTGCTCTTCCTCTTTATCTTCGCCTTTTTCAATAACTACTTTCTAAATTTGCAATGAATTCGTTCAGCGCCTGTAAACCGGCTTCCCGGTCTTGCTTAAACGTCTTCTCTATAATTGGGTTTAATTTTGTGAGCTCGTCTATTGTCTTCTCATCTTGTTCTTTCAGGAAAAGCTCTTTTAGTGCCTTTTCTCCACCCGCGTCCATTATGACAAGCTCGATTGCACGCTGAGTATCAAGTTGACCCTTGTTTTGTTTCTTCCTCTCCCTTGACTTGGCATAAAGCCAATCTAGATAATTGACATTAATTTTGATTCGCTCCTCTGTTGTGATTGTTATGTTGTTATTATCGCTATTGTCCTTTGTGGTCATGATTGTGTTGTTCCCCGGTCCTTAATAAATATGACTGACCAGTCAGTCATATTTGTAAAGGACAATTCAAACTTCTCATACCCCCTTCTTGAAATGTTGTTGTCGTATTCATTCTTGTGCATTTTTTATGTGATTAATGAGTCGGCAAAGGTCGTTAACAGTCTTATTGCATACATGACACAATGGGCGACGGACGAATTGGAAAATGGGATAGAATTCCATCCTCCAAGTCCAGACGCCTTTACAGCAATCTCCATAACTTTATTTTCTCTTTAGTTATTAACGTTGGATCATTTTCCACAATTACCATAGATATTAGCTGATCGCCAGCAGAATACATTTTGTCTCAATTGTGAGGGTTTTTCTCTCGAATCCCTTTGGGTCCTTGTTTTGTATCAATAACAGTCCATATGTCCTCGCTTGTACTGCTTGTACAAGAAGCTCACGATCAATTTCATCAGAACGGCGGCACAAAGCATTCAATGTATCCTGTCATAGGATCGTCTCATGATTATCCAGATTCATAAGCCATCTTTAATTTCGTAATATCAAGCTTTTTCATTTGGAGAAATGCTTCTGTCACTCGTGCAATCTTGTTCTTATTCCTATCATTGTCCTCTGTGAGCATCTCGTCCATGAGATTGGGAACTATCTGCCACGAGAGGCCGTACTTGTCTTTGAGCCAACCGCACTGTTCTGCCTTTGGATCCGCTGAGAGTTTTTCCCAATAGCGGTCAATTTCATTCTGGGTCTCGCAGTGCACCATCAATGAAATTGCTTCGTTGAATGCAAACTTGTGTCCATGGGCACTATCCATTGCGGCAAACTCTTGGCCTTCGAGTATAAAGGCGGCGTGCTTTACAGTTCCTTCCTTGTCGGGTTCTTCCCCCTTGCTGTAACGGAGGATATCGCCAACTCTTGTATTGTCAAACACTGATGCGTAAAAATTAATCGCCTCTTCCGCCTTTCCGCACTGCTTGCCGACAAACATGAGCGTCGGAATGATTCTCTGCTTTATCTTCTGCTCGCCTTCACCACCGCCGCCCATCAACATCACCTGCCATGAAATACCGTATTTATCCTGCACCCAGCCGTATTTCTCGCTGAATGGATATTCGGCAAGCTCCATGAGCACCGTGCCTCCTCTAGAGAGTTCTTTCCACGACGAGTCGACTTCTTCTTTCGTGATGCAGGGGACAAGAAAGGATACGGATGGATTGAATTTGAAGAGCGGGCCTGCGTTTATGAGCGTGAATTCCTGACCCAATAGTTCAACGGTGAAAATCTCCACTGTCCCTGAGGGGGTGTTGTGAAGCGTTGTCACGTTCTTGATTTTTGAGTTTTTGAAAATAGAGGTGTAAAATCTAGCTGCCTCTCCAGCATTGTTATCGAACCACAGATGTGGCGTGATTTTTTGCATAATTGTTTTGTTCATAGTTGTGCCTATAGCAAATAACATAAAAAGGCGTTACTCCCCTAGGGGAGGTCTATGAGCCATCGACTGACTAGCTACGGA
>DAINBL010000164.1:0-3256 GCA_036732945.1 Nitrososphaera sp.
AACTATTACATGCGGTGTCTTATTTTGCATTTGTCTAAGTTTACTTAGGCAATCCACCCTATTATGTATGTGTGCTACAAATGGATTGTTGTTCTATTATCTTTTTATTCACTTCATTTGAGATGCTCTTGTTGAGTCAAAAAGCCAAATTGTTTGAATATCTGGACTCCTGAGCGCCCTTAGCCGGTAGCATCAGTAGTTCAGTACCCAAGCAGCTCTTTCAGTTTCTTATTCAGCCTGCATCGGATGTACCATTACTAAGCGTTGCTAAACTCCCTATTGTCAAGCAGGAAATCTACCTTCTTCTCGCCTAGGTCATGATGTACTTCATGTGCTGTTATTGTCGTATTTTTCCATTATTAAATGGAGTCCTCTTATTTGATCACTCTATTTTTCTGATAAATTCGAAGCTCTGAAATATCTGCTGTACTGGCGTTGGAGGAATACTAGAGGATGTTGTTGCTGCAGGACCCTCGTAGGTGACGTAATCGCCTGACACGACTTGTCTTAGCCCCGGTCGTGGGTTCTCTGGAATAGTAGCCAGAATTGAATAACTCCTCATATATGCGAGCCCAAGACCTGGCTGATACGTCATTTCTACAAACTTGGCAGGCACCGTCCTTATTGTTGTGTTTGGATCTTCTGGACTAGTAATATTCATTGTGAGGTCTGTGCTGTTTATAGTCTGGATGTCAGTATAATTACGTCCTTGCATTTCCTCTATCATAAAGGCCAAGAAATCATCGGGTGTAATGTTGGTTGGGTCTTCAATGACCTCGAATTCGGGTCTGTGGCCTAATCGATCATGTAGAATTTCTACAGAACTTTCAGATTGTTCGCAGTTATATAGTCCTCCAATACCCTGCAGTGCTTCTTGCTGCGGGCAAATTATGGCCAGTATCAAAAAACCTGCCTCGTTAGCAGCACGAAAGTTAGGAAGATGGAAATTGTCAACGTCCTGTACTACCCAGCCATCTGGCACCTGCACTCTAAATCCGTCCTCTGTGTTTTGAAATGTCCCGTTTTGAATTACTACCGGAATGCTGGTCAGTTGTTGTGCACTTGCTATTCCAACATTGGGAGCAAAAAGAAGGGCAGTAGCAATTGTTGTTAGAAATATCATCTTCATTTCCACTGCGAGTAGATGCGATGGTGACTGCCTCATCACTTTCAGGACAATATACATATCGCAAAGCGAGATAAGGTTATGGATTAATTATTCACTATGAATAGTCACCTAGCGATGACTTTTAGCAAAAGTAGGTTCCAGACTCATTTACGCTCATGTATCTCCTCTCCCTTCCTGCGGTATTATCTGTGTGGTATTATCTTAGCTTCTAGACCTTTCCCATAGGATGTATCTGCTGCAATAATAATAATAATAATTATCCAAAAAAAGAAGAAATAGGATAGAAAACTAATAATGGCATTTTCTACTATATTCTAACGCGATCTGCAAATATCTAACATGCCTTGACGTAATCAGCGAGGTTTTCTAATCATTTTCTTATTTTGAGAGAAGTTAACACATTCTCCGAAATATTTGGCAATTTTACTTAAGGATTTTTGCCTTTATGAGGCATGTCACTTGACCACTTGAAGATCCGCAAGCAACTTATCTATGTTTGTGACCGTTTTGCCCTCGTTGTCGGCAATTTGCTGCATGGCTGGTGGATTCTCCATGTAATCGGGAATTCGTGCAGTTATCCTCTCTTGGTAGGTAGGTACATGTTCATTTTGGTAAAAAACACCGATCGGTATCTTATCGCCCCACTCATTTGACTTTCCAATCACTTGGGACATTTTCTGATTTATCTCATCAGGGCTATGCACCTCGCCATCATACCCTGTTTCTTCCAGCTTATACATCCTCGGCATAGCTTTGCCACCTTTCGGATCAATGTTGTCAAGCCCTTGGAACCATTCCTTGGTATTGATATCATTATACGTAGGGCATGGCTGTAACACGTCAATGAATGCAAGTCCCTTGTGGGCAACTGCCTTCTTGATCAATTCCTTCAAATGACGGACGTCATAGGAATAGCCTCGTGCGAGGAAAGTAAAGCCAGCAACAAGCGTAAGAGCTATCGGATTGACAGAATTATTAACATTTGGCTGCGGCAGCGATTTTGTCTTCATGCCCAGCTTGAGCGTAGGCGCAGCTTGACCCTTTGTCAACCCATAGACAGCGTTATTGAATATGATATAGACCATATCGACGTTTCTGCGCCCTGCGCTCACGAGGTGGCCTGCACCAATTCCAAGTCCATCGCCGTCTCCGCCCACAGCGATAACCTCAAGTTCGGGATTCGCAAGTTTGGCTCCTTGTGCGAATGGCAGCACCCTGCCGTGCAGCGTATGGATGCCATATGTCTTGATAAAGTGCGGCGTCTTACCGGAGCATCCGATACCGGAAAATATTGTGGTCCTGTGTGGTGGAACTTGCAGATCTGCAAGCGCCATCTGGATGGCATTTAATATTCCGAAATCGCCACAGCCGGGGCACCAATCGTTGTGAACATCTGTCTTGTAATCTGATAATTTAAGCGCCACTTTTCAACACTTGTCTCCTTGGAGCATCTCCACGTATTATTCTCTTTACACCATTATAAACCTCGTCAAGTGACATCGGTCTGCCGTTATATTTTACAATATGGTAGTATGGTTCTAGCCCGGTGTGCTGGCGGATTAGCGAGCCCAACTGACCTGTGTAATTCATCTCGATGTTGATTACAGTCTTGGCGTCTTTTAGCATCGATTTGACCAGCTCTGATGGGAATGGGTGCATGAGGCGAACTTGGATATATTTGACCTTCATGCCTTCGGCTGCCAGTTTGTCCATGGCGTCCAAGATTGCACCTTTGGTTGAGCCCCAACTGACGATGACTATGTCGCCGCTGCCGTAAGCCAATGCTTTATCTTCGTCTGGTATTTCATTTATTGCAACATCAAGCTTACTCATTCTCTTGTCCATCATCTGCACTCTTATCTCCGGATCTTCAGTGATGTGTCCCTCCTCCGTGTGTTCATCTCCGCTGTTCCAGAAAATCGCACCCTTGGTGCCAAGCACTACCATTGGGCTTATAGGATTGTTGGACAACTTGAACCGGAGGTAGTTGCCAGCTACTCCTTTGTCTTCCTCTGTTATCTGCTTTACACGCGAGCCCCTGTCAATTGCAACCTTCTTAACGTTAAAGTTCCTGCAAGTGATGAGGCTATTTGCTATTGCCTTGTCCAGCATGTGTATCACTGGCAT
>DAINBL010000165.1:0-3254 GCA_036732945.1 Nitrososphaera sp.
ACCCTTATCTCATGGCTAAAAACAGATATGTAATACTTTGTTTACGAAAAAGAGCCTGCTCCTTTAACATTAACAGGGTCCTATTCATGGTAGTGTGCCCTACAATGGATGAACCGTGTTTAAAAAATTAATCAGCATTTCCATTTTTTGAGCTTGACAGTTATGACGACATGCTTCAATTTGGTGCGACAGCACAGGGATGAATCTTTCGGAATTTGGCGCCTCTACTTTTAAGATAACCAATTTTACCTAGGCTAGCAGTTATCAACGATTGCGGTTAGACAGAAGGTTAGCATTCATGGTCATATTTATTAACAGCATGTCCGAACGCGTGTTTTTTGTTTTGACACATTGAGGCCTGCGACGGACTGGAAGACCATTCATAGAATTTATTCAACTAAATTCACATTTTGACATGAGGGTTTCGCGCAACCTGCTCACAACGTGCTAGCATCGGTTCTCCCATGGTTCTACTAAAAATTTTTACGATCTGAATACACTATTGGTGTAATCTTACAAACTCAGGTCAACTCAACACTACAACTTATATTCTACAGATCACAAATATCAATATGACGCTGAACGATTCGCTTGAGAATGACGTTGATGCATTGAGATTTAAAGACGTCGAGTTTATCCAAATAAGATATACTGATATAATTGGCAGGTTTTTAGCAAAGTATGTCGTCAGTGATGCAGAGGATGCATCTGAGTATATACAGAATGGCATAGCCCTAGACGGCTCCTCTGTTACGGGTTTTACAAAGATAGACGAATCGGATCTTTTGCTTATTCCTGATGGATCGACCATGAGGCTAATGCCAATGCCCAATTACAAAGTCGCTACTGTAATCGCAGACGTTTATGAGGGATTTGGTAACGGGAGACTGGTTAGAGACCCGCGCTATGTCTCCCAGGCGTTAGAGGAAAGACTGAGGGAGGAAGGACTGGTGTGTCAAACAGGTCCGGAGGTCGAGTGCTTTGTTTTTGAGGATATTCTCATCGGCAAAGATGGAGGCCTAGAAATTCAATCGTCAGAAAGGTCGGGAAAGTACCCCATCCGGAGAAAGCACGGTTATGACGCACCTCCATTTCAAGACTCCTTACTGGAGCTACGGTTCGAAGTTGCCCAGGTCCTGAAGAAGAACTACTCAATTAAGGTCACCAATCTTAACCACGAAGTTGCAAGCAGCGGCCAAATTGAGATTAACTTTATGCATAGCACACCTACAAAGGCAGCCGACAACGTACAGACATACAAGGACATCGTCCGAAGCGCGGCCAAAAAACATGGTAAAGTTGCAAATTTTATGCCCAAGCCAATATACGATGACAGCAATCCAAGGAGCAGCGAAGCCGATAATGGTTCTGGTATGCATGTAAGCGTGAGCCTATGGTCTGGAGGAAGCAACATATTTTATGACCCCGATGACCGCTACGCAGAGCTGAGCCAGATCGGGCGATACTTTATTGGAGGAGTGCTAAATCATGCGTCCTCCCTTGCTGCCTTGGTGGCCCCAACTGTAAATTCATACCACCGCCTAGTTCCAGGCTTTGAAGCGCCTGCGTACGCTGCCTGGTCGAAGGGTAATAGGTCGGCCGTTTTGAGGATACCAGTGAATGAGAGGAATACTGGGAAATCAAAGCGAATCGAGTTCAGGGCTCCTGACCCATCTTCTAACCCTTACCTTGCATTTTCTGCTATAGTTGCTGCTGGACTCGATGGCATCAGAGAAAAGACCGATCCGGGTGATCCAGTTAATGAAGACATTTACAAATTGTCTGATTCAGCACGGAGAGCCCTAGGAATAAAGACACTTCCCCGCACGCTGCAGGATTCAGTTGACGCTCTAAAAAGTGATCAAAGTTATCTCAAACCATACTTTTGCAATGAACTTATAGACACCTATATAGAGCTCAAATGCAGGGAGATAGCTTTTGCGACCGGTTCTAAAGAGCGCCAATTCATGCTTTACTACGACATCTAGCTTGCTGCCGCCTTTTTGCGGGCTTCGGAAGTATCGGATAGCTATAGTCTGAACCCATAGTCTTCCTTTTTTTGCTATTGTGCCCCTGCTAGCGTTCTGACATAGTTCTCTCGGGAAGTCAAAGCAGAGCAGCTGGAAAAAAGGTTCACCCAAGATCCTCTACTGATGCTACGTCCATCGTCCATATTTTGCTCATAGATTAAAGCGCGTATACATACGAATTCTAGCTTCAGTCTTCTTTTACATTATGATTATGGATGGAAGGAGCAAAAATGCCACTCCGTGGATAGAAAGTAGGTAAAACCTCTTCTTCCCCAATTTGCAGTCTTATTCGAAAAGCTTAATGCCTGAAGATTAGAGATAACTTGTCGGGTTGCATAATCCAGTCAATACAGTCATTTCCTTCGCTGTGCTGATTTCGGTAGTTGGAGCTTCATTTTATTATGTTAATGCTACCGATGCAACAGAGCCATGGCTTGGGATAGAAGGCAGCAATGTCACGCCTGCTATTGCTCAAACACTTGGTCTGCAGGCACCTGCGGGCTTTCTGATCTTTTCTGTCGAAGCAACAAGCCCCGCAGAGTCCGCTGGGTTGAAAGGAGGCGACAGGGTTGTAACTATTGATGGAAGGCCAGTCGTGCTTGGAGGAGACGTAATAATTGCTGTTGACGATATTCCAGTTCAGGATGCAGAAGACATCGAGGCCCAGCTAATCCACAAAACAATAGGCGATGTTGTTGAGTTTAGCGTAATCCGCGGAAGCTCTACTCAAGACATTGAAGTTGAACTTGGTGGGAGGTGATTCATCTGACTGCAAAAAATTGTTGAATATACATTAGTCGCGTTGTTTGATCACGTATATTTGTGGAGGCTGCTTGAGATCATTTACGTCAATGCATTGCAGTAACTTGGTGTAGGGCCTGCTAGAATCATGGTGACTGACCGGGTCAGCAATAATTGTAGGTACGGACAAGAAACTCTGTAAAGGACCTAGAGCACCCTCTTATTAGGCGGTAGGTTGAAAAGCCATAGAGCCATCCGACTCAATGCTTCTATTGCTCTTTTGGCTTGAGCTAGCCAATACAGTTCTTTTAGGGAATGCCCTCGGCTGAGATCTCTCTATGCTCTTTTCTGTATCTCTCGATGTCGCCTTGTAGATGGCCTTATTCAGACTATGTGCAAAAGGGTGCTCCAATGAAACAAAACACAGGCAGTGGAAGGCAATATGCGGGGGCGCTTGGGTTTTATCTGATAAAGTTGACAACA
>DAINBL010000166.1:0-3246 GCA_036732945.1 Nitrososphaera sp.
TATTTAGGATTTAACCATTCTATAAAAGAGGCATAATTCAGAGAACGAACATCATCCAAGTAGTTTGGGAGTATTTTGACAAATCTAAACCCATTATCTAATTCAAACGACAAGACAGGATCTTTTAATTCCCCTTTCATCACTTTGTCAGCATATTCATATGGAGACATTCTCTCTGCATATTCAGTGTAGTTGAATAGTCTTCCACCTGCTATCATTCTTCTTAGATTCAACTTAGCAACTAATTCTTTTCTAGCCTCGTAAAGCATGCCTCCTATACCTTCATGTCTGTGTTTTGGATGTGTCGATATATCTGCACCATACAGACTATCTCCAATAGAATTATGATTTGTGAACATACCGTCTCCAGTGATCTGTTTCCATGTGTGTTCTGCATACTCTGGTTTAAGTAAGACTATAAGAGTACTGGCAGAACCGACTACCATACCATCTGGCTCGACAGCAACAAATTGTCCTTGTGGAAAAATACGAAGATGACTTTCAAGCTCTTCTGGATGCCATATATTTCCATAACGAGAAAGATATGGAAATGATTCCTTTTGTAAATCTACTATTCGAGTAATGTCCTCTGGTTGTGTATTTCTCACAATAACTCCTAGATCACGTGGATGTAATGAATTTGACATATGCTTTCTGTATGTATACACATAGTTTAGAGTCCTGAAAGATATAAGCTTGTATTATCTTTTCAATGAAAAGATACTCTTCTTGGCTCCAGAGATATTCAAATTTGTTCCATTACTTTACTTCAGGTGGTTGTATAATTTTCTTGATTTCATTAGTAAAGTTGCATTTACAATATTTAAGATATAACAACAATATAATATTGAAAAAGCTCCACAGCCTCCGCTACCTATACCCGGCAAAAATACAACTTAAAATCATGGTAAAGGCTACATGAAGTAACATCCGACGATGGCAGAGACACAAATCTGCACCGGCGAGAAGATATCTCCACCACTAAAAGAGTACACTCTTGACATTCAAAAAAGTTGAGGTAGAGGATATGGCGCAGATATATCTTAAATTAACATGAACGATGAGCTCAAAGTCCCAAGATATGGTAATGAGATCAATGAAATATTTGGCATTTACGCAGCTATGATAATAACCCTATCTGCTATGATCTAAAAATCTAATCTATCAGAGCCTGGATGCATACGAAAATATAAATTACATTGGTCAATTAGGCTTGCCTAACGCTTTTGGAAACTAGGAGAATAAGGGTCGGCATCGATGTAGGCGGTACATTCACCAAGGCCGTCGCCATTGAGATGGTGACAGGCCAGATAATAGGCAAGGTCACTGTCCCCACAACACACTCTTCATCTAATGGTGTTTCGACCGGCATAGTTGAAACACTTGAGACCTTGATACAAAGATATTCGATCCAAAACTCCGAGATCGAGTTGATATCCCACAGCACCACACAGGCAGTCAACGCACTCCTTGAAGGCGATACTGCCAAGGTTGGAATTATAGGCATGGGTGTCGGCTTGGAAAAATCAAATGTAATCAAGCGCACAAACATCAAAGATGTCAAGCTTGCACCAAACAAGTATTTACATACCTGCTACCGTTTCCTTGACACTTCAAAATACCTTGAGAATAAGGAAATCGAGCAGGCAATAGCTGAACTAAAAAAAGAAGGTGCAGAAGTTATAGTGGTTAGTGAGGCGTACAGCGTCGACGACCCAAGCAACGAGCGGTTTGTGATGGAAAGATCAGACATTCCTGCTACCGCAGGTCACGAGCTGACCGGCATCTATGGACTTGAAATAAGGACGCTTACAGCAGCAATCAACGGAGGCATCCTGCCTAAGTCAACAAGCACGGCAAAGTTTGTCGAGTCTGCTGTGCGGAATGAAAAAATCACTGCTCCTGTCCTGATAATGAAGGGTGATGGTGGGGTCACAGATATGAGCACTTTTCGGAGCAAGCCCATTGTTACTGTACTGTCTGGCCCTGCAGCAAGCGTTGCCGGGGCTCTCCTCCACCTCCGTGTCATTGACGGCATATTTATAGAAGTTGGTGGCACATCAACCAATGTCTGCGCGATAAAGGATGGCAAGCCAGAGATGCGCTACGTCACAATAATGCAGCATCCCACCTGCATTCGATCGCTTGATGTCAAAGTTGCCGGGGTGGGAGGCGGCTCACTTGTGCGCTGGTCCGGCAGAAAGATAACAGACATAGGTCCTCGGTCTGCGCATATCGCTGGTCTTCCCTACTCGTGCTTTGCATCACCGGAGGAGCTTGAGGGTGGCCAGATTATCACCTTCAAACCAAAAGAAGGTGATCCCATTGATTACATGGCGATCGAGTCCGCCGGAGGCAAGCGCTTTGCGATAACAAACACGTGCGCTGCAAATGCGCTGGGTCTTGTGCCGGAAGGCGATTACGCAAAGGCAAACCAAACTTCTGCGAAGATAGCACTTTCAATACTTGCTAACAGACTAGGCACCACAATGGAGAAGGCAGCGACCATGATCCTTGACATTTCTGCCAAAAAGGTGCTTGATATAGTTGAGCATGTGATTAAAGAATACAAGCTTAAAAAAGAGCGAGTAGTGCTAGTCGGTGGAGGCGGAGGGGCATCAGTGCTCGTGCCCCATATAGCACTCAAGCAACAGCTGCAGTACAAGATTGCAGAGCATGCCGAAGTGATTTCATCCATCGGTGTTGCGGCGGCAATGATTCATGAAGAAGCAGAGAAATCTGTCACCAATCCCCGACTGGAGGATATTTCCGCACTAGCAGAGCAGGTGAAAATAGTGGCTCTACAGCGTGGTGCCTTGCCCGAATCAATAACAATCCAGTCAGAATACATCAGCGAGCGATCAGTTATGCGAGTGACTGCGATGGGAAATGTTTCACTGGACATAGGCACTACAAATGCTCAGGAGATAAAGAAAGAAGAAGCCCGTGTCCTTGCCTGCGAGCTTTTCGGTATACATGAGGGAGTGAAGTGCGTTTTCGACACGAATAATTACCATATATTTGCCTGCGAAATGAACAAGAAGATGCTCTTTTTGAAATCGAAAAAGCAGCCAGTGCTGGTGCTTGACAAGTATGGCAGGGTCAGGCTTTCCGTCGAAAACGCAGCAATTTTCACCGGTTCTCCAGAGCAAGTTGCCGATAGGATCGAAAGCCTTCTCAGGCAGCAGGCTGACAGCGGTAAAGATCTTGCCCCTCAGATCCACATCCTCGATGGCGTAAAATTGA
>DAINBL010000167.1:0-3225 GCA_036732945.1 Nitrososphaera sp.
TGGAAAACCTGGTAATAATAAGCGACCTGCACGGCGATTCAAAGTCGCTATTTCGGATTCTCTCAGAAATAAACTATAAGCAATTCCTATCGAAGGAACTGAACAAACTTGTATTTCTTGGAGATTATATCGATAGAGGTAATGATTCACTCAGTATAGTATATTCAGTATGCTATCTGAAGAGTCTATATCCCGACTCAGTTATATTGATGAGGGGGAACCATGAGGCTCCTGCAGAGTTTCCCTTTTCTCCCCATAACTTTCCATACGAGATAGAAGATCGCTTTGGCAACCGCTGGAGAGAGATATATAAAGAGACATTATCAATGTTCAGACTGCTGACGCTTGCAACCGTGGTCAAGCATAAGCTACTCATAGTGCATGGCGGGCTCCCTACTAAAGAGTCAGCGGCTGCAAACTTTAGAGAATCCATAGCCTTTGCTCAAGAAAGCCAAGTCACAAACAGTGTCCTTGAAGAGCTTTTGTGGAACGATCCCCTGCCGATTGACGAAACCAGAAGCCGAGAAACGTCAAGGCGTGGGTTTGGGACATATTTTGGGCCCAGTGTGACTCGCAACTGGTTGCAAGCTACAGGTACTATGGCAGTAGTCAGGGGCCACGAGCCCTGCCAAGGATTTAGACTCGACCATGACAATAAGGTCATGACGTTGTTTTCCTGTATGGGTCCGTATCCTAATTCTGCGGCAGCATATCTAATTGTAAATGCGACCAAACTAGACGCCATTAATGATGCAAAAGATCTCTCTGTTCACGTCAAATTCCTAGTGTAGCCTTAATCTCTTTGCATCTTTTCCTGAGTGACACAGTCGATATGTCTGCTACTTGACATATCTCTACCTGCCGGAGGAATTCATTACAATTCTGAGATGCAAGGTAAATGACTGCTCCTGCAAGGGCCCTTGGATTCTTACCCAGCGAAATTCGGTTCTGCTGCACTTTTGTATAGATGCGAAGGGCCTCCCGTTTTGTTTTCTCGCTCAGGTCAAGCCTGTTGGCTATCAGAGTGACATAATCGGGACCGTGAAGCACTGGCATTTGCAGCGATAATTCTCTTAGGATGAGCTTATAATGCGCCATGACATCTTTGCTTGAAATGTTGCAAACCGCTGCCACATCCGCAACAGTCTTTGGGGTGGCAGTCTCCCTGCATGCTGCATACAGGGCTGCGCCTACAAGCCCTAGCGTTGACCTACCCTTCGCCAATTTCTTGAGAGCCGCCTTACGGTAAATGTAGGCCGCGCTTTCCATGACGGCTTGACTGAGATACAGCTTATCGCCAAAGTTGTTTAGGAACTTCAATGCCTTTTCAAGATTCCTTGAGATAGAGTCATTGAGCTGAGACCTGTTGTTCCAGGTACGTAGCCGTTGCATTTTCATCTTTTGGGCTGGCTCCAGCGTCTTGCCCCTTGCATCAGTGTCGTCAAGGCCGATTAATGTTGATAGGCCTTTGTGATGTATAGCAAGCGATTCGGGCATCCCTGTCCTTGTTCTGTCGCCGTATTCTGAAGAGTTAATTATACCAGCTGAATTGTCGGCATGAAAAATTCGGTCGTCTGCAACACAGCCGCATGAACTACATACAAACTCACTGGAAACCATATCAAATATTACTGTTTCACTTTCACAATGTTTACAATATGTCATATTATCTTTAGAATGTATTTGTTGTTCAGCTGGTTCCATCGACACTACGTATTAGGCTCTTTTATTATTTCTAGTTTTTCTAGAAACTGAAGTATCTTACTTAACTTCATTTAAATTAAGAAAATCATAATATTAACAGGATTCATTTGGATTTTCAAACACATTTTTTAAACCTCGATTTTCTGATACAAGCACTCTTTAACCTGATTCTAGAATGCATTTATTATTAAAGCGTTAACAGGTATCACCCTACGTGATAGATAATGCTTTCGTAGCTATAGCCATGTTTTTCTGGTTTTCTTATGTTCCAGTTGCTATGATCTCAGTATGGAAGACCCTCAGGAATAGAAAATTATTAGTAGAACGAGATCTTTCCGTCTTTCTCAATAACTCCTCAATAATATTTCAGATCACCACGCGTTCCGCCACAAAGACGACAGTAGTCAGAAGAGGCATCCGATCAATAACAAGTTCTGCACAGAAGGTAAACTTTTGCAATTATCAGGTCTCCGTGGTGACAGACGACCCGCAGGACAGATGGACTCTTAAGAACGAAAAGTGTGAAGTCGTGGTAGTAGAGAAAAATTATCATACAAATGCAATTAAAAAAGGTCGAGCTTTGCAGTATGCAGTCGAGCACCGCCAGAGAATAGGCAAGAATAGTAGCAAACGCTGGATATTCCATATGGATGAGGAAAGTTATGTAACGCCGCAGACAATACTTGCTCTGCTCAAATTCATTGGGAAGGGCAAAGGGGTTGTGTCAGAAGGACCGATATTTTATCCTCTCAAGTTCGAGTCAGCAAACAGGCTCACTGCAATAGCTGAGTCGGTGCGACCATTTGCGTGCTATGATTGCGTATCTCAGATGACAAATCCTCCGCCGATGCATATGCATGGCAGCAACCTGCTAGTTAGGTCAGACGTTGAAGATGACATTGGATGGAAGTTTGGATCCACACTTGCCGAGGACCAGATGTTTGGATACAAGGTCTATGAAAAATATGGTCAAGGGTCAATGGGCTGGCACGGAGGTGTCTTACTTGAGCAGCCACCACTCAATCTGAAAGATCATTTTTTCCAGAGGCGGAGGTGGTTCCTAGGCACAATGCAGAACCTTGACAAGTTTCCACGATGGCACAGGTACAAAGTCATGTTCAAATCAGTGACACTTTTCCTAGGTTTCGCTTCCGGCGTAGCGTCCACGGCTCTCATGATACACACCTACTTGCTGCCCCTCTTTTCGCTCTCGATGTATGAACTTGGCATGGTAAGCTCGGACATCCTGTTTCTTCCTAGCCATCTCCCAATTGTTTCCGCGTTTGCTTCGATGACAAATTCAACTTTAACAACCACGCCAATTGAATTTGGAACCAATTCTATCCTGCTCTTCGCCTCACTCGTATGGCTAGGCTCTTACCAGCTGGGGCTCTTTTTGAACCTGAGATACTCAAAAATGAAAAGGGCAAAAAAAGTGCTGCTACATTTTCAAACCTTATTTCTTTGCCCTGTAATAGGGCTCATCGAGACATTCCCAGCTTTCTGGGCCACCATAGAATA
>DAINBL010000168.1:0-3216 GCA_036732945.1 Nitrososphaera sp.
TCCACACCCAATGTAAGTGGTGTTACGTCCACAAGCAGGATATCGGTTGAAACGTCCCCTGCTATGACTGCGCCTTGGATCGCCGCACCCATTGCCACCGCCTCCATTGGGTCAATCCCACGTTCAGGCTCTTTGCCCATAACTGACTCAACGAACTGCCTCACCATGGGCATCCTTGTAGGGCCACCAATTAGGATGATCTTGTCAACGTCTGCGGGCGTCATCTTAGCGTCTTGCAATGCCTGGGTCATAGGCTGCCTGCAACGCTCAATAATCGGCCGGAGAAGCTCCTCAAGCTTTGCCCTCGTTAGCTGTAGTATTAGGTTCTTTGGTCCTGAAGATTGGTCATATGCCAAGAAAGGCAGGTTGACCTCTGTGGTAACAACGTTTGACAGCTCTATCTTGGCCTTTTCTGCAGCCTCTCTTATCCTCATCATTGCAGCCTTGTCGCTTTTAACATCAAGGCCAGATTGCTTGCGGAACTCCTGTATGATGTATTCGACAAGCGCATTATCCATGTCGGTGCCGCCAAGCTGGGTGTCACCTGAGGTAGATCTGACTTGGAACACCCCGCCTCCCATCTCCATTATTGTGACGTCAAGTGTTCCTCCGCCAAGATCAAAGACCATTATCTTGAGGTCCTTGTTTGCCTTGTCTAGGCCATAGGCAAGCGATGCAGCCGTAGGTTCGTTAATAATCCTTACTACTTGAAGACCTGCAATTTCTCCAGCGTCCTTGGTGGCTTGGCGCTGATTATCGTTAAAGTAAGCCGGCACAGTAATGACTGCCTTGTCGACTGTTTCGCCCAGGAATGCTTCTGAGTCTCTCTTGATCTTTTGCAGAATAAACGACGATATCTGCTGTGGAGTGTACTCTTTGCCGTATACCTTGAACTTAAAATCTGTTCCCATCTTTCGCTTTGCCGCAATGACGGTTCCTTCGGGGTTTGAAATCATCTGACGGCGAGCTGGCTCGCCGACAATGAGCTGCCCGTCCTTGGTAAATGCTACCACTGAAGGGAATGCCTTGCCGCCTACAGAAGTGCCTTCTGCTGCTTGAATTATCGTTGGCTTGCCGCCTATCATGGCTGAAGCAGCCGAGTTGCTGGTTCCAAGATCAATACCTATTATTTTCCCCATATTATCAGCCTCCTTCTTCTCCTCCTTGAATATCTATCTCTTTAGTATCATTAACGCTATTTTTAATTATCTTCTTTGAAATTTCAACGAGGCTTGGTCTTAATACCCTGCCGTTGAGCATATAGCCCTTTCTTATCTCGGCAGTCACTGTATTCTCTGCCACGTCATCTCGTGCAGAATAGGCTATTGCATCGTGCACGTTTGGGTCAAAAGGCGTCCCTACTGCCTCTATCTCCCTTACTCCCTCCGAAGCAAGTAGCGAGTCGATATTCTTCAGTATTCCTTCCAAGCCTTCAATGACTACTATCTGTTCTGACTTACTCTGTCTAGCTACTGAGAGCGCTCGGAGGTAGTCGTCACGTATATTGAGAAATTTGAGCAACAATTCAGCCTTGATTGATTCTGCCTTTGAGGCAACCTGCTTTTCCATCTGCTTGCGGTAGTTGTCAAAGTCTGCCATTAGGTACTTCATCTTGTTGAGGCTGCTCTCAGAGGATTCCTTTGCCTTTCTCAGCTCGCTCTTGACTGACTCGAGCTCATCTCTCAGCGCCACAACATCTTCTTCCTCAACTGGTTTGCCCTCTTGCTGCTCGGCCATGATATTGCCTCTTTCATCATTCTCGACCAAAGTAAATCACCTTCTGCTCCCAAAAATGGAGCTCATCTAATAATTAGATATCGCTCGCAAGAAATATAGCCAGTCTCTGCCAATGTTCTGATGCGTATGAACTCAGATGACGAACTTGAGGCGATAAAGCATAAGAAGCTGGCCGAACTTCAAAAGGAGGCTGCCACCAAAGCAATGATGTCATCCATTACCGAGCCACTAGTGCTCACGGATTCTAACTTTGAAAGCGAGGTTGCAAAATATCCTATCATGGTTGTGGACTTTTGGGCGCCTTGGTGCGGCCCATGTAGGATGGTCTCACCAATAATTGAACAATTATCTCGAGAATACTCTGGCAGAGTAGCATTTGGCAAGGTCAATGTAGACGAGAATCAAAGAATAGCGGCTTCATTTGGCATACAGAGCATTCCCACCCTGATGATGTTCAAGGGGAGCAAGGCAGTCGATGTAATCATAGGTGCTATGCCAAAGGCACAGATCGAGATGAAGTTAAAACAACAACTATTGTCAAACAATGATTCAATTTACCGATAGTTAGTAGAAAAAGAAAAAAGGTTGCACTTAGTTTATTCCTAAGTGCGGGAATGAAGCAACGCTTATTCCCAACTCGCCTTGGAGCTTTCTGATCTTGGTTGCATATTCGCTCATCTTAGCGTTGTCGCCTTGCACTTTGGCGATCCTGTATCCCTTCCATGCCTTCCTAAGTGCGCCCCAGCTCTGACCTGGCGTAAAGTTGCCTTTTGGTACAACTGTTTCACGGACTGACATTATTGCTGTCATGCTGAGATAGATTCCTTGTTTGTACTTAGCACCGTTAGTCAACTTTATCAGGTTTCGTAGTGAAAACAGTTGGCACAGAGCCAGCTATGAGATAGGATCTTCAAATTTTGGTATTTGAGATATATATCTCGATAAAGAATTTGCAGCTCCATCCTTCTCTCTATACACCGCGTCATATCTCATTATAACTCTATAAAATCGCATTTCTTGTTTACTGTGTCAAATATCGCGGCAGTTGCTTTGTAACCAAAGAACCAACCGTTAGCAGTTCCGGGATTAATAACGATTGTTTTTCCGACAACCTTGTTATCTACCTTGTGAGTATGGCCATAAACCACAACATTGTATTTGCCTGATTGAATCAGAGCTTCCCGTTTTTTAAAATCAGTTCCATGATAGACACCAATTAGCAGGTTATCCTCTTCAATCTCACAGAGCTCACCTCTAAGCTCGCCTCCTATTTTTTCAAAAGCATTGTGAAGTCCTTTCTTGTCCACATCATTATTTCCCAATACGCCAATCAATTTTAGTCCTGAAAAAGCTTCTACCGCTTCGGCAGTAGTTATGTCGCCAGCATGAATTACATAACCCATTCTTTTCTCGCTAAATATCCTGACAGCAGCTTCTATGGTCTTGAAATTGTCGTGGGTGTCTGAAATTAGGCCAATC
>DAINBL010000169.1:0-3204 GCA_036732945.1 Nitrososphaera sp.
CAATGCACAGCATTTTAACCTAACTGGAGTGCTGGTAGCGCTCTTGCTCCTCTATCATTTGATCTATTCTGATGCCCATTGAGTCAAGTGCATAACTTCCAACATCCTGATCTATTTGTTCTGGTACGTCATGCACTTTTACTTCCATCTTGTCATGGTTTTTTGCAATGTACAAAATAGATAGCAGCTGGTTGGCAAATGACAGAGCCATCACTTCCGGAGGATGGCCTTCAGCAGCAACTAAGTTGACCACTCTCCCCTTTGACAGCAAGAACAATCTCCTTCCATTAACATCAAAGCGCTCGATATTTGGATTAATCTGTACAGGTTGGCAGCTGCTGATGCCATAAAGGCTCTTAGTATCGATCTCGACATCAAAATGGCCCGCGTTAGCTAGAATGGCAGCATCCTTCATCTTAACAAAATGCTCCTTCCTTATCACGCTAGTCTGACCCGTGCATGTTACAAAAATGTCGCCGGCAGGCGCAGCGTCTAACATCGGCATTACCTCAAATCCATCCATCTTGGCTTCAATTGCTTTTATAGGATCTACCTCTGTGACAGTCACTATAGCGCCCATACCCCTTGCCCGAGTTGCTACGCCCTTGCCCACCCAGCCGTAGCCGCATACAACGAGGTTCTTGCCTGCCAATAGTATGCCAGTTGCACGCAGTATGCCATCTAGGGTGCTCTGTCCAGTTCCATGTCTGTTATCAAAAAGGTATTTTGTACGCGCATTGTTGACTGCTATAACGGGATAAATCAGCCTGCTGGCTCTTTCTAATGCAACAAGTCTCTTTACCCCTGACGTTGTCTCTTCGGTGCCACCCTGTATGTCCTTTGCCTTTTGCTGATGGGCCATAGAGTGAAGATCACCTCCATCATCAGTCACTATGACCGGTTTAAATGCAAGTACATTGCGGATACACTGCTGATATTCTGATTCTGTCTCTCCACGCCAAGCGTACACATTCAGCCCCATGTTGTACAGAAAAGCTGCAATGTCATCCTGAGCCGACAAAGGATTTGCTGAACAAATTGCTATGTCCGCACCCAAACTCTTTGCAGCCATCGCAAGAACTGATGTTTCTTTTGTTATGTGAAGACAGAAGCCAAGCCGAAAACCTGTCAGCGATTGACTGCTTTCATTGCTTGCTCTTATCTTTTCAATTATGCCCATGTGGCTGGTGGCCCACTCATATGATCTCCTTCCTTTGTCTGCAAGGGTGCTATCCGCTATTTTGCCAGCCACGATTTATGAGTGATGGAACATGCAATAAAAGCTACTGGTTTTCGTATTCTTCTTCGCGGAACCTTGCTCTTCCCCTCCTTATGATGGCAAAGAGTGCAAGTATTATTGCTATCCACACTACGCTTAGCATGATATTGGTAAAACTGACGTAGAGGTACGGCATTGCATCGAGCATGTCTTGTTGAATTGTCTCTAGCGACACATGAATGTCCAGCATGCCCGAATTGTATTCAGTACTATAGGGCCCCATTGATGCTATTGAGTTGGCGCGGACCACAACGTCGTTAAGATTCTCTTGTATGAGTGCTAAGTCTGTTTTTGCAGTCGGAAACGCCCATACAGGATTGCCGCCCTCTGGGAGCTCCATCTTCGCCTTTGACACAAAGCTTGCCAGATCTTCAGGAGTTTGGGCAGCCTGGGCCCTTTTCAGGTATCCTAGCGCACTGTCGACAGGGTAAACGGCCTGCTGATATCCGTAAAGGGCCATAGCTATGCCAAAAATCATAAGAGCCAGAACACCGGCCATCATGAGCTTATATGACGATGTCATGCCGGAATTGATATTGCTATTGCACTGCGGGAGATATTTAGATGTGGCGGAGGTCCATTAATGGCTGTCCGATAACCAATTTATAGCCAGATTGATTACAACCAGCTGTTAATTGACATTTGTCAAGGTCGCCCAACGGGGTGAAATTAAAGAGAATAGTGGAAAGGAGCTTTACATCAATGGCACAAGAATTGCGCTTTTTTATGCAAACGGTAGGTACTATGCAATTGAGGCACTATGCCGCCATCAGGATGGCTCGCTTGCTCCTGGCAAGATAGACGGCGAAGTAATCGAGTGTCCCCTGCATTCGTGGCACTACAACATTAAAACAGGAGAGCTGCTTGACTACCTTGAAGGTGTAAAGCTGCTGACCTACAATGTAGACGTTAGAGGAAACGATATTTACATCGATGCCTAGCAAAGTAAAAAACAGGGGCAAGTCCACCCCAAATCGCGACAGTGAAATTATACAATACACTCAGCCGGCAAGTCGAGGAGCTAAAGCTACAAAACCACACACTGAGGATGTATGTTTGCGGAGTCACAGTTTATGACAACTCTCACATTGGACACGCAAGAACAATCATTATGTTTGATGTTTTGCGCCGATACTTGCTATCAAAAGGCTATAAAGTAATTTTTGTACAGAACTTTACTGATGTCGATGACAAGATAATTAACCGCGCAAAATCAGAGGGCAAGAAGGCAGAGGAAATATCGAGAAGATACATTGACAAATACTTCAATGATTTTGACAGCTTGAATGTAATGCGGGCAGATTACCAGCCAAAGGCCACCGATCATATAAAGGAAATGATCCAGCTAATTGATGGCCTGATGAAAAAGGGACATGCCTACTTGACGCTCAATGGTGTATATTTCAGAATCAAGTCATTTCCGGGGTACGGCAAGTTATCAAAAAAGTCAGTTGAGGAGCTAGAGTCAGGCTCGAGGATAGAGATCGATCCCTCAAAAGAGGACCCACTTGACTTTGCGCTCTGGAAGTTCTATTCAGATGAGACGGTATGGTCAAGCCCTTGGGGTAATGGGAGGCCAGGCTGGCATATAGAGTGTTCTGCCATGTCGCGCAAATATCTCGGCGATACATTTGAGATCCATGGCGGCGGACACGATCTAGTTTTTCCACACCATGAAAATGAGATAGCCCAGTCAGAATCATACACAGGCAAGCAGTTTGCCAAGATATGGGTTCACACCGGTATGGTTACTATCAATTCACAAAAGATGAGCAAGTCTCTTGGCAACATTGTTACAATAGAACAGGCGCTGAAAACATGGAGAGCAAATGCCCTCCGCCTCTACTGCCTGTCCATACACTATTCAAAGCCTCTTGATTATACTGACGAATTGCTAAAAGAGTCAATCCAACGCTGGCGCCAAA
>DAINBL010000170.1:0-3203 GCA_036732945.1 Nitrososphaera sp.
ACTGTCTTTTCCATGTGTTCAACGTGCCATTCTCTCATCGGAAAACTATTTTGCACCAACCAAAAAAACCCTCTGTCTATTACACAGCAAGCCTGTATATATTCTGACTGGTAGGTATTGAGAACTACGGCACGTAACTTCTGAAAAGAGAAGAGGCTTATGCCCATGCTGTTACAGCTGGTAACTAGGATAGCACGAGGTTAAACATCATGCTTGATTCTAGGCACTCGACTGATTAGAGTCTGGTGCTTCCCTAGTCGCTCCTGCTTGCAACCTGCGGCTTCTCTTGTTCTCGATGTAAATTACTACTCCGAGGTATACTCCAAGCCAAGGTAGAAACATCACTTCTCCAGCTATGGAGTGAAATGCCTCCCACTCCTGTACGTTTGTAGTGACTACAAGCGCATATAGGGAAAGCGAAATAATTCTAACCAGATTTACAGCAACAGTTCCCAAAGTTCCGGCGGCAAAGTAGATCAGCTTCCTAGTTAATGGCATATTCATTTTGAGGAGCAACGCGAGCATGACAAGGCTATAGATTATCATACTGTGGACACCGGCCGACGGCCAGAAAACCTGCAATGCAAAGGGACCGTTGAGCCCATTCAACACAAGGAGGTTACCTTTTGCGACCGCAGGGTCTGCAGGATTTTCTTGCATTTGAGGCCCGAGATTAATAATGGATTTATCTATAAAGTTGACTACACCCTGATCGATCTGCAAATAAATTGGCACTATAACTTGAAGGGGCCCAAGAGAATCAAATGGAAAAAATGCATCAAGAGCGAGGATGAGAGCGCTTCCTACCAGATATATAGCTCCTGCAGACGCTATCCTGTACCATTTTTTGCCAAATAGCAATACCAGTGAGCTGGCGACAAATGTGGCCATTACAATAAAGTCCCACATCCACATCCAGCTGTCGACCAGTGAGACGTTGTACACATCTTTTCCATTTCTGATGTAATCACCTAGACCATAGGGCAAAGCAACAAAATAAGAGATAGTGAGGGCTGCCATGCCTGCAACCATGACAAATCTTCTCTTAGTAAGGGAATATTTGAGCCCAATAAGCTCGGCTGCAATAAAAGCCATCGCAAACAAAAAGCCGCCCCTACCCTCGTTCCAAGAAAGAGTAAACGTATCAGGATATGCTACGAGGGTATAGAGAATTGGCGAAATAAGTATCAAAGTTGCCGCCATGCTTGAACTGATGCCAAATATCATGTAGCCTTCAGTGCCGTCGGAAGCAACAGCTTTGTCGCTTGACAAATTTCACACTTTCTGATCGATCCAGAGCATAAAAATGTTCTAGGACTGCACGATTGCTTCCGTAAACCACTGGGGCATCAAGTCATGTGCATTCTTAAGAAGGTAAGAGACGCTGCTGTCTAAGACGTACGTTGTTGCATAATCATCGCTGCTTCGAATGCTCCTGCCATATGCCTGAACGAGCCGTAGAACCGTATTCCAAGTATACCACTTTGGGTCACGGTCTTTTTTTGCAGCGATTTTCTTGTCAGTGAGGTCTGGATATGGTACCTTGACAATCACCTGAAATCTTGATAAGTCATCCTTCAGGTCTACTCCGAGGTGAAGAGAGGGCGATATCAGAACTGTCTGATTTTTGCTCTCATAATGCTTTTTCAGTACCTCGCTTCTATCAAGGCTTGATGCTGTCTCTATAAGCCTGCTAGCATTTTCCTTGCTTATGTTGTCCCTAATAAACTGCAGCTGGGAATAGGATGTAGTATGTATTATGCCCTTCTCATTCCTGTGTATTGACATGATATTGTCTACTGCCTGAGCAATTTTAGGCATGCTCAGATTCATCGTTTTGGCACTGAGCCAAGCCACATTCATCAAATGGATAGGCCTATTCTTGACTGGAAAATCGGAATCTTCAATTCGTATGAATTTAACTTTTTCAGGGTCAAGGCCTGTAGTCTTGCATAGATGGTCTTTGCTAAGAATTGTCGCGCTCATCAAAAGCGATACAGATCCCTTGTCGAGGATTGTATTAAAATAACTAGACACATCTAGGGGAGTCAGAGTTACCTTTTGCAGCTGGTTTGTTGTATCACGCTGGACACCTGACACTATCCAATTATCCTTGTTTGCTTTCATGTCGTCAATGACTCCTGCAAGGTTCTTGTCAAGTTCTAGCGCATCTATCAGATTCTTTTCAGTGTAGGGCTCTAGGCTCACCTTCTGGTTGCTACGTTCTATGATGCCTTGAGCCCTTTCGGTAAACTCAAATAGCCGCTCCTTTAGCTTCACGCAAAGGTCAAGCCACGTTTCAATATCATCAATATTACTATCGGGCATCTGCATTTTCAAGAATGGAAGCATGTTTTTGCGAACCGTAAAACTTCTAAAATCTCCTACTTCATTTTCCAGCTGATGTGCTTCATCTAGAACTAGCAGCTTACGTTTTTGTGTTGCACCAGCATAGAAGATGTCTGATAGAAAGTACCTATAATTATACACGGTATGGGTTGCATGGTTACCTATCCACTTTTGGTGATAGTAATGGCATGGCCTCCAGTCCAAGTCGACCAGTTTTGGTTTTGATCTCATCTTCTCCAAGTATTTGCGCTCCGCAAAAGAATCAAGCTTGACTATCTCGTGGAGAGTACCTTGCCCTTCGACTGTATAGTCAATTAGGCGAGTCTTGTATGAACAGTCGTACGCATCATCCTTAATGCAGGGACCATAGTTGCAGCTCTCATCGAGGCCCATATCCTCCTTGACTATGCAAGGAAAGTTGCTCCTTCCCTTTACCTCAACTACAAAGGGAAAGTCGCTCCGATACTGGGTCTGCAGGTCTTTCGTTGCTGTGCAGATATGCGAGCTACCAAGATAGCGGGCAAGCGTTATTGCAACAGGGGTCTTACCAAAGCCAGTAGGAGCTTCAAGGAAAATTTGCCTGTAGCCGGACTTGACCGCTGACTCGACCATATCAAGGACTTTCTTTTGCTTTTCCCTGATGCTTGGAAATGGAAAATATGTTAGTATCGTACTGGTCATTTTTCAAATTACCTGAGGACAGTGGTGTCTCTTAACAGACCATGCTTTTTAAGGTTGGGGGTTCTCTCCAGATCCATCGTGCAGCCAACAGCGGACATAGCCTGTTTCTGTCTCAAACTCCAGAGGGTTCCGTTTGCATATATCCATTGCATGGATGCACCGGTCATAGAACC
>DAINBL010000171.1:0-3172 GCA_036732945.1 Nitrososphaera sp.
TATATTCTGTATGGCATGTGAAAATGTCTGTCCACCTCAGGCAGTCAAGATATTCAATAAGGGTTAGGCAGGCTACAGCGAATTAATATTGTACGACACATAACTCTCTATTCCTGGTATTGGCAGAAAAGTTTCTTATTGTTGCCACAGGCGGCACATTTGATGAGATACACATTGGCCATATCGCTCTGCTTGCCAAGGCGTTTCAGGTCGGCAAAAAAGTGATAATTGGGGTTTCAAGTGACAAGTTTGCAGCCAATAGAGGAAAGCAGCTTAACCACAATTTTGAGGTAAGGATTGCAAACCTGAAGAATATGATCAAAAAAGAATTTGGCAATGTCAACTACGAAATTGCAAAACTGGATGGCGATTTTGGTCCGGCAGTAACTACAGGCGATGTCGAAGCGCTAGTGACAAGCACAGAAACTCAAAGCAAGGGCAAGCTCCTCAACGAGATGCGTGCTAAAATTGGCGTGAAGCCTGTAAAGGTAGTTACCGTAGAACTAGTCAAAGCAGAAGATGGCTCGACGATTTCTTCGACCCGAATCAGAACTGGCGAAATAGATAGACAGGGAAGAAGACTATTACCGAGAACATCCTCAAAAGACCCAACTCCATGAATTAAGGCCGGCGAACGGTGAAGGAGAAGAAGAAGATAGAAAAAATAAGTGTGTATGTCAAGATAGAAAAATAGAAAAAGGCGTAAAGAAGCCTAAGAGAAAGAAGGCAGAATTCAAAATGCATTTCCGATGAACCCCTTTAGTCATATACAATATAGCTTTTCTATGTGTGATTATGTTATTTTGACGCTAGACCAGATGGTGAAAGTGCTTCTAGCATCTACCGTTCATTGCCGTTATTACTTTTGGTCGGAAGCAGTTGATCTTTTAGAACACATCAGGAGAGAGATACACTTCCCCTCGGCCACATTTGCTCTATCTATACTCAGTGGGTTAAATCAATACAGGTATTGTGGATTGCTGCTGCCTTTTTCCTGCACTAAAGTAATCTATCGATCCTGTGCAATCCTCAATTGAAGTGGTTCTAATAAGAAATCAAGAATTGCATTATCGTTAGATTCTATTCGAGCCATTTATAATATTTGGAATGCACTGGGCTTATTATTGAATATGGCTCAGATAGCGTTATTTATTGGATCTGTTAGACGCGACAGACAAGGTATCAAAGTAGCTCGTTGGATGGAGGAGAAGTTGATAGCCAGAGGGCATACAGTCTATTTTATAGATCCCCTTGAATTGAATCTGCCACTGCTTGATAGAATGTATAAGGAAATGGAGAATCCGTCAAGCAAGTTAAGAGATCTTCAGAACAAAATTAAAAATGCAGACGGATATTTGGCGGTAACCCCTGAATATAATCATAGCACATCTGCTGCAATGAAAAACACTTTAGACTATTTCTTGGAAGAATACTTTTTCAAACCTTCAGCTATTGTTTCATATTCAACAGGAGGCTTTGGAGGAGTTAATGCTGCTCAACATCTGCGACTAATATTTGCGGAACTTGGAGCCCCTTCAATATCCTCTTCTTTTGCGATATCTAGAGTAAAGGAGGCTTTTGATGAAGCAGGAAAATTGGTTCAAGAACAGTACAATAAGAGGGTAACAAGATTCTTGGATGAATTTGAATGGTACATTGAAGCATTCAAAAATCAAAGACGGAAGGGGGTACCATACTAGGGTCAGGATTCATTGCAGGTAAGCAGATGGATTTAGTTTGAAATACATACCGATACAGATCTAAAAGAAGGAGTGCGCATTATGGTGTTTAACTATAAATAGCAAAAATCTTTACAAAATCTACTTTTTTACTTAGGAATGTAGTGGTGACAGTTATTTAATTATGCCTGTGTGATTCTATCTATTGCAGCATCAAGATATTCTTTATCGATCTCAAAGCCGACAAATGAGATCCCAAGGCGCATTGCCGCAACTGCAGCAGAGCCAATGCCGACGAACGGGTCAACAACTAATTTTGCGTTGCCATGTAACCTGATGCACATTTCTGGAAGCTTGACAGGAAATGTTGCTGGATGCGGACGCTGCTTGCTTCTGCTTTGTATCGTTTGATAAGGTATGAACCACATGTTCCCTCTGTCCCGTCTGTCTTCCTTGTTGGCTGCCTTCCAGCGCTCAATATTTGTCTTATCCTGGTACGATACACCGACAGCCAGCTTGTCAAGGTGCACGTCGCCATACTTTGTAAAGTGAAAGATGTATTCATGACAGTCATTGAGGAACCTATTACTCATTATTGGCTTGAAGTGGCCGACTGCAATGTCGCCGGCAATATTCGGGTAGTTACCGACTTCAGCCTTGCTTATTGCTATAGATTTGACCCAGTGGATGACGTTTTGTAGAACAAAGTACTTCCTCAGAACATGTGCTACATCCCACGCTATCCAGGGATCCTTTAGCTTGTTTCCTATATTTAGGAAAAAAGAACCGTCGTCTGTAAGCGACTGCTTGACTGCAATGCCTACCTCTTCCATCCATGTCAGGTATTTTTCACGAGGGAGCTCGTCCTTGTACGAGCTATAGCCTGTGCCGATGTTATAAGGAGGGGACGTGACAACTACATCAGCTGACTTGTCTCTGACGTTTTCCTTCAATCCAGTTATGCAGTCCTTTAGGTAAAAGGTGGCGGTGCAATTGCTTTTTTGCAGGACCCTATAGGGCACGTCTTGATTCTGCAATCAGAAACAAGACACAGCAGCCCAGCATTTATCTTTTGTATCTCATATTTGAGAATGTAGTAGTGATGATGTATAATGTTATATGCTTCGCAGCAAGGCTTTGTCTGCTCAGTAGATATGATAACATCACCTGAGCGGGATATGTACGTGACATGGGACATGCAGAAAAAAGGTTGCTGATGCATATGGCCTGTGACAGAAATATTGGAAAGAGCAGCCACCTACCTTTTTGAAGTGACGACGATGACTACTGTCACTACAATCTATGCTTGTAGCCGGGAGGCAAGATGAAGAGGTGACGGGTAGCCAAAGTCAAAAAAAGATACAATACAAGAAAATTTTACTCAACGGCTTTTTAAAATAGAATAGATATTGCTAACATCTAGCACTAAAGAAGTGGGTATATACATCAAAGATAGAAAAGAAATAAGTCAAGTCAAAGATCTATGTAGTATT
>DAINBL010000172.1:0-3105 GCA_036732945.1 Nitrososphaera sp.
CTGCGGCGTACTCTTGCATTTTTCTGCCATTTCAAAAATGCCAAGAAGTTTCAACCTGATGCCGCGGACAGTATCAAAGGAAAAGTCTGCGTCTTGAAGTATTTCAGCAGAGACCAACATTGCAAGCCTGATTGTGTCTGTTCCATATTCTCTAATCGCGGCCCGAAGTGGGATGATATTGCCAAGGGATTTGCTCATCTTCTTGCCCTCCATCAGAACAGAGCCATTGACTACTATTTGCCGCGGCCAGTTTTTCTTGTCGAAAATGGCTACGTGGTTAAAGACAAAGAACGTGAGATGATTTGGGACAAGGTCGCGCCCTGAGTGACGAGAGTCTACGGGATAAAAGTAGCTGAATTCGTTTCTTATCTGTTCTACGGTATATGCAGCAACCTTGCACTCTTTGGCAACTTGATCTGCGCTACCTCTTCCAAGTAGGACATAGTCAAAGAATGCATCGGTGATGTTGTCTCTGTCATCACTTATCTCTTTGCTGTTGACATATTTTGCAATAATATAGTACGCCATGTAAATTACCGAATCTGATAAGCTCTCAACTATCCATTCCTTGTCCCAAGGCAATTTGGTTCCAAGACCTGATTTTCTTGCGCAAGCCCGCTCGCGCAACCAGTCAATCACATAATCAAATTCCTGCCTGATGTCCTGGGGCAATATGTCCATGTTGTTTAGGCACCTGTGTGCCAGTTCCTTCCATTCTTTCTCGCCGTAGTTTAGAAACCACTGATCACTCAGCAATTTGACCACACATTCGGCTCCGCACCTGCACTTTACTGGTTTGTTGACAAGCTCGTATGTTGTCTCTGCCCAGCCTGACTGCAAGAGCTCATGCTTGATCTCATTCTTTGCAACGGCGACTGCCATGCCCGCAAACCTACCGGTATTTTGCGTCATCCGACCTTTGTAGAATTCATGTGAGTAAAGATTGCTTGTCGCTTTTTCCAGTATCTTGTCGTCATTATTATTCTGGCCAATAGCGCCCGCCTGCTCGATTGCTTCAGCAGATGGGATGCCAGTACTGTATGCTTCAGACTCGATTATTTTGATCGGGCGAACATTGTTGTCGTCAACAGAAATATGAAACATTTGCTGTAGATTTTTGTCTGATTTTAGAGATTCGAGTGCTTGGTAGTCATATGGTGCATGTGCCGGCACTGACATCACGATTCCCGTGCCACTATCTGCTTCAACAAAAGACGCAGGATATATGGGCACAGAAGTATTGTTAAGGGGATTAGTGGCATTCGAACCGATCATTTCGCTACCTTTGACTGTCTTTATGATCTCCACCTTGTGGTTCAGAAATTCTAGCTTTCTTGCCGCTTCCTTGCTTATGATCCAGCTTTGGCCATCGACTTGAGCCTGCACGTAGTCAACATCAGGGTTGACCCATATGTTAGTCACTCCAAAGAGCGTCTCTGGCCTGAGCGTTGCTGCTGGCAAGATAATAAAATTCCCATCATCACCACCAGACTTGAACTTGATTACCGTGTATTCGTTGAAATCCGGCTCTACATCCCCTATCGTATCGTGCTGGCTAACAGGGTTCTGATCACGCGGGCACCATCCAACAGGATGGGAACCCTGCACTATCAATCCTTTTTTACGAAGAGTCCTAAACTGCCACGAGATGAACTTTGAATACACCCTGTCAATGGTGGTGAACTCTCGCCGCCAGTCAATAGAATAACCCATCTCCTTCATACCCTGCTTGATCTCTTGGTGGAAGTAGCTTGCTATATTGACCGGCTCGACAAATGTTGCAATGACATCGTCTGATAATTTGTATATTGTGTGAAACGTGTCCATCAGCTCAGCATCGCTTGCGGCAACTCTTCGCGACATGCCAAGGATCGGGGTGCCGGTGTAGTGAAAGCCCATAGGGAAAAGTACGTTATAGCCCTTCATCCTCATATAGCGAGCATGGGTGTCCGCAAGCGTATACGTCCGGCCATGGCCAATATGCTGGGGCGAGTTTGGATAAGGATAGGCTACAGTCACAAAGTATTTTTCTCTGCTGCTGTCAGGGTCTGACTCAAAGATCCTTTGATTCTCCCACCTGTCGATCCACTTGCTCTCTATAGAATTCCAGTCTATACGGGCGCTCACAGTTACCTTGCTACCTCTTCCGCCAGCAGGAGTGCTTCCTTTATCCTGTCTTTTGATTTGCCTCCGCCTTGCCCAAAGCGATTATCCCCGCCACCTGAGCCACCCAGCTTGCTGGATACCTGCCTTGCAATTACACTTGCCTTGACTTTCTTGCATGCAGCTTCACCGGCGAACACGATAACCCTAATGCCTTGACCCTTTGACAGAAGGGCAAGATAGATTAGGTCTTTGTCAAGCTCGATCGCCTTCTCTCCAATGGCAATATGGTAATCGTCATCAAGCTCTTCATCATATGTGGTATACAATTGGATACCCGAGTTAAGGTTCTTTGCTTGCTCTGAAATACTCTTTGCAATCGGGACTGAGACAACCCTCAGCATAGCTCGTAGCTTTTTCTTTGCAGCTTCTGCATCTTCCATCGCCTTGTTGAATGACTCTATAACTTTTTCTCTGCTTGAGCCTAGCGTATGAGATATGGACGCAAGCTGGCTATCTAGCTGCTGCATGTAGCTGACGGCAGCCTCGCCTGCCACAAATTCGAGTCTGACGACACCGTCTTGGATTCGCTCAGATTTAACTATCTTGACTAGCCCGATTTCTCCTGTGCTTTTCACGTGTGTTCCACCACAGGCTTCAATATCCCATCCATTGATATTGACTATTCTAACGTTGCTTGTAGGCACGATTCCGCCCTGATAGATGCGGAAGGAGAACTGCTGCTCGGCATCTCCGCGATCATACGTCTTAATTATGACCGGATGATTTTCTCGAACTACCCAGTTTGCCATACGCTCGATCTTTTTTACTTCTTCTCTTGTAAGTGTGGAGGGGTGCGTGATATCAAGCCTGCCGTAGCTTTCTTCCTTAAATGCAGAGTTCTGCCAGACCCAGGAGCCAAGTGTATTCCTAGAAGCGGAGTTGAGGACATGGGTTGCTGTATGATGCTTGGTAATAAGATCACGCCGCGTTCCATTTACC
>DAINBL010000173.1:0-3081 GCA_036732945.1 Nitrososphaera sp.
GGCCGTGGCGCTTCCGATGCAAAATCTCCTCTGATAGCGATGCTCTTGGCAGCCTCTGAATTTCCAAAACAGAGCGGCACTGTCATTTTTGCAGGAGTGGTAGATGAAGAAGGAAATGCGACAGGTGTTAAGCAGCTGGTCAAGAGCAAAATAGGAGTCCATTATGCAGTCTTTGGCGAACCTTCCGGAGTTGATAACATCACTGTTGCGTACAAAGGCAGGCTTGAACTACGGCTGACATGCGATGTAGGCGAGAGCGCGCATGCGAGCGCGCCTTGGCTTGCCAGGAACTCAATTGAGGAAATGTATGACTTTTGGAAGGAGATCAAGTCAGAGGTAGGCCGAGTTGGCGCTGCAGAGAATAACGCCAAGTCGATAAGCTGTAGTCTCACGGAGATAACAGGGGGCTCAAGCCACAATGTGACGCCGCAAAAGTGTAAGGTAACAATAGACATCAGGGTTCCTACCATAACGACCTGTGGTGACGTGCTCAACACTATAGACGATGTCGTTACGAGAGTCGCGGCAAAAAAAGGCATCAGAGCAACCTACAGAATAGAGGACAAGACAGAGCCCTTTGAAGCCGATCACACATCGCCTCTTGTCAGAGCACTTCTGCTCGCAGTCCTAGATGTGCGCAACAAACGACCTCTGCTTTTGCGCAAGACCGGTACAGGCGATATGAACGTGCTTGGCCACAGCTTCAAGATACCTGTTATCACATATGGGCCAGGTGATGCCCATGCGTCGCATACCGCCGACGAGCGGGTAAAAATAGATGATTACGTGGCAAGCATAGAAGTATATAAAAGGGCTCTTTTTCATCTTTCGCGTCTACATCATCTGAAGAAGAAGAAAAAAAAGGAGTAATATAGCCGGCTACTGCCTCCCTGCTTCATGCTATGGTTTGTCGGTACTGGCATAAATGGCTACCGTGGTTTAAGTATTGCAGCACTTGATGTCTTAAGAAAATGCGATATTGTGTATATTGAAAGGTTCACCGGTGCCCTCTCTGAGGTCGACCTACAGGGGCTGAACTCTTTACTTGAAACGCACACTAAACCTGTGCAAAGGTGGTTTGTGGAAGACGGAAGGGATCTTCTAGAAGCAGCAAGAACCAAAGATGTAGCGCTGGTTACTTATGGTGATCCACTTATTGCCACAACCCACAGCGAGCTTCGCTCAAGAGCTGCCAAAAACTCCATCAAGACTGCAATTCTACATTCCGCCTCCGGCATTGCCTCTATAATTGGCGAGAGTGGGCTGCATGTCTACAAATTTGGCAGGATGGTCACAATGATGTCTGAGCTTCACTCGGCAGTCACTGTCTATAACACCATTTTTCAAAACCTGCTTGCTGGAAGCCACACACTAATACTGACAGAGTACAACAACAACAACGACGATGAAAGCAAAGAGCCGTTCTTCCTTGATCCATCTTCTGTGTTTAAGATGCTGCTAGATGCAGAGCGATCTAATAAGCACGAGATATTTTCGGACGACACCTTTGCCGTAGTTGCCTCCAGAGTGGGCATGCAAGATCAAAAGATAACATCAGGCAAAGTTAAGTCGCTCCTGAAGGTGGAATTCGGCATCGGTCCGCATTCAGTGATTATCACGGGTGCGCTGCACTTTACCGAGACACAGGCGCTTGCTTGCGTTACAGAAAACATTGATGAGCCAGCTGATAATTCTCAAAAGGCTAATAGAATTGAAGCCCGAATGGTCGAGCGCTATGCTCCAAAAGCCAAGCAGGCGCTCCGGGAGATGCGCAAGCTTATCAATGATGGCACCAGTAGCAACAATGGGGTTTTTGAAGTACTTGAAAACGCTGAATGCTACCTTGCAGATGCTGAACGATTCCTTAGGCAAGGCAAGTTTGAGCTGGCGGTATTGAGCATCGGATACGCTGAAGGGCTCATAGATGCGCTGCGTTACCAAAAGGGAATAAACCCTTGGAATACCGGTGCTTGATAAGCAGACACATATATCTATTTATATTTAAAAAGATGAACGTCGAGAGGCATGTCAAGCGCACAGGAAGAAGGCTTTAAGCTGTTAACTGAAGGTAAGATTCAAGAGTTTAACTCCTGGAGGATGATAGCGAAGAACCTGAGAGTCAAACTAGACTTTAGCAATAGAGACTTCTCAGGCAAGGATATATCTCGTGCTTTTCTTAACGGTGTGATTGCAGACAAAGCAAGCTTTGCCAACGCGAATCTAACTCGGGCAAATTTGGTTCAGGCAAGCCTAAATGGCACAGACTTTCAAGGTGCCAACCTTAATGAAACGCTCCTAATGTACGCAGAAATGAAAGAAGCTCGTCTTACAAACGCCAACTTGATCAAAACGAATCTGATGTTTGCCAATTTACAAGATGCAGATTTGACGGGAAGCAAGGTGCTGCAAACGATATTTGTTGAAGCAAATCTTCAAAATGCCAAGGTCGCAGGTGTAGACAAGCCTCGCGCTTACGTAAAGTACGCTAAGTTGCAAGGCACTTCTTGGTTTGAGCAGATTGGGGACGGCATAGGTAAATAGAGTTTTTCTAAAATTTTGCTTCAAACATGTATATCCATTCTTGGAACTCGCTCTGGCTTGAGATATTGTATTGTGCCATATCGCGTTCTTCCATGGGAGGCCTGAATAATTTTCCAAAGGTTTATTAATTATCAAAGAATCCTTTTCATTAGGTATGGCGCAAACCCCTCCTGCAACTGGAGGAAAAGTATCTCGGCGCGACTTTCTAAAATTGATGGCTGCCGCCGGTACTGTCATGACCTTTACACCTTTTGTAGACTGGGGCAAGTTTTTGCCAAACCCTTCTAGCAACCAGAGTGAGAGGCAAAAGGCAGAGCTTCCCGATGGCACAGTTGCCAACGTAAAAACCTTTCAAGTTAATCACTCTGAAGTTATCATTTATCCCAAGGGGGATGATCCTGTACTGAACAAGGAGTCGTTCCGCACATGGCAGCTGATAAGGCTACCAAAGGAACTTGGAGGTGACAAGAACGATGCTTCTGCTTTTAGAGCATACAGTATGATCTGCCTGCACCTGTGGTGTCTATGGAAGTATTGGCC
>DAINBL010000174.1:0-3076 GCA_036732945.1 Nitrososphaera sp.
AATAAATTTATTTGATCCTACCTTCGTTTCGTAAGTCAGACAGTATCTTCATAAGAGTATCATAGTCAATATCGACGTTATTCAGTATGACAGAATGGTCAACCTTGCCGAATTTCTTAATGAATTTCTCTACTAAATGCTTTTTTCTTTGATATTTTCTGTCTTGCATAGCATGAGTCATCAAGAGATATTATAAACAGTTATTGAATAATCAAAGCGTGTTGACACCTTTATGTAAATTCATCAATAGCAACTACCGCGTCAATGCGGATAGGCTCTGTTTTTACAGTACTATTCATGATAATGATATTGGCAAAATATTACTCAACTTGAACACAATCTCATCTGCTACTTTAATCTCATCTTTATGGCAACATTTTATGAGAGTTGAAAAAAGATGCTTCTCTGCAATTCACTACAGACTAATATTATATTTTTGAAGTCAAAGACTAGCAACATACTATTAAACAATAACTCATGCTGCCCCGCAGGCATCTGTTAATTCTGTCCTCAATCTTTATTACCCTGCCTCAAATGGTTTACTACTGATGGCTTTTTGGCACGAGATGTTCTAAAGACATGATATTGCTCATCACACACAAAAAATTACATTTGTCCAGCAGCAAATTTCTATAGTTATTAGCGTAAATTGCTATAAGCAATCACTGTGTTTCTTTGGATGCTAAAGGAAATGAAGCTTGACCTGCCAAGGTATACTGAAAGGTTTGGAGCGACCAGCCTACATGGAGTGCAACGTGTCTATGAGCTCGACTCGGGATTCGACGACGGCAGGCCTGTTTCCGAATCCATAGTGAATATAGGAAACAACCAGATAGCGGAAATAGAGAGGCGTATGGCAATAGTGATCCCTACTAAGGGCGAGCGATTACGCCTACTTGAAGGGGTACTGAGCGGCATACCACATGATTGTCTGACTATCATAGTATCAAATAGCCCAAGGCAGCCGGTTGATAGATATAAGCTTGAAAAGGATGCACTTCAGCAGTTCAACAGGTTTGTGGGGCGCAATGCATTCATTTTGCATCAGCGTGATCCTGTCCTAGCAGAAGTGCTTAAGGATGTAGGCTACACGAGCATCCTTGGGTCCGACGGCATGGTGAGAGCCGGTAAAGCAGAGGGGATGGTGATAGGAATGCTACTTGCCAAGATGGCTGGCAAAGAGTTTGTAGGATTTATTGACGCAGACAACTACGTGCCAGGTGCAGTCAACGAGTATGTCAAGATCTTTGCATCAGGCATCGCAATGTCTCAGACACCCTATACTATGATCAGGGTGTCATGGATTTACAAGCCAAAAATATCTGAAACAGGGCTTTACTTCAGTAAGTGGGGACGGGTGTCAGAGATAACAAACCAGCATCTGAATTCCCTAGTATCGTACTATACTGGCTTTGAGACAGAAGTAATGCGTACAGGTAACTCCGGCGAGCACTGCATGTCCCTCAAGTTAGCCGAACTACTCACATATTCGTCGGGCTATGCGATCGAGACTTATGAAATAGTAAATGTACTGGAAGAATTCGGTGGCATTATCCCAACTGCTAATCAGGAGGCGATGGACAAAGGAGTCGAAGTAATGCAAGTTGAAACACGCAATCCTCATTTCCATGAAGATAAGGGCGACGAGCATCTGAAAGAAATGGTAGTTGGGTCGCTAGGATCAATATATCATAGCAAGATCTGTCCGCCAAAGCTTCGAGAAAAGGTAGTAGAAGCTCTGCGAAGCAAAAACATGCTAGAAGAAAATCAGCAACAGGAGCCGCCTGCACCGCTCAAAATTGAGCCATTCAAAGATATTGATGTGCGAGAATTTGCAAAAGTTCTAAGCAAGGCTAGTACGTACGCTGAATGATGGTGTCAAACCTTGCTGCGTTTGACATGGATGGCACGCTTATTCAGGGCAGGCTGGTCTTTGCGCTTGCGGATAAGTTCGACCTATCCTACAAAGTAAGGTCTATACAGTCACACAGGCTAATGTCCGGGCACGAACAGACTAAGGCGATAGCCGAGCTATTTGCAGGCCTTACAAGAAAAGACTTGGAATCTGCTATTGCATCAATACCTTTCACCCAGCATTGTGAGCGTACAATTTCAGCATTGAAAGACAGAGGCTACAAGGTCGGAATAATAAGCGATAGCTATACCATAGCTGCAGGTTTAGTGGCTGATAGGCTGAACCTAGATTTTGTTATGGCAAACAAGCTCCAGATATTAAACGGCAAGATTACCGGCAAGGTTGACATGCCACTTGGCTGGGATAGAATCGGCTGCTATTGCAAAATTTCCGTCTGCAAGCGATATCACCTGGAAAAGAGTGCCCAGCAGTTTAGTGTGCCCATAAAAAATACTCTGGCTGTAGGCGATACCAAGTCTGACATTTGCATGATACAGCGTGCTGGAGTAGGCGTTGCATTCATGCCCAAAGATGAGGAAATAAAAAAAGCAACCGATAAAATAGTAAGTGAACCGGATCTTCTCAAAGTATTAGAATTTTGTGAATAAAGCTTTTTAAGCCATTACTCACTATATAATAGTGATTGAAGTCGAGCTTCCTGCTTTGTTGACAAAATAGGATCTTGACTTTTGAATTTGGTTAGGGAGTTATCAATATGTGTGGAATAGCTGGAATTTTAAGCAAGAAGGGTGAGAACGTTGTGCCACTGGTAGGCTCGATGCTCCATTGTATGGTGAATCGTGGACCAGATGGGGCCGGCCTAGTTGCTGACGATCGCATTGTCAAATCCAATACCATTTCGGGAATGCGACTTCAGTTTCAGAATCTGAGTGGGAAAAGCGCTCTTGGGCACACTCGGCTTGCAATAGTCGGAGGTACCTGCGGTGCCCAGCCCTTTCGTAGCTGCGACGGCCGGATTCTGCTGGAACACAATGGTGAAATATACAATTACAAAAAAATTAGAGAGCGGCTCGGAAGGCGTCACAAATTCACTACAATGACTGACAGCGAAGTAATAGTGCACCTTATTGAGGATCATCTACGTAAAAATAGTCTGCTTGGAGCAATAAAGAAAACAGTTGCAGAGCTTGATGGTGTCTA
>DAINBL010000175.1:0-3072 GCA_036732945.1 Nitrososphaera sp.
TGGCACTATCAACAATCTCAAGCTTCATCTTCATATGAGAATAGATTGATACTGAGCTGCCTAAGTATTCGCGTTGCTGCCATGGAACGATTGCCTGTCCGATGTTCCGTCCGGCCTGGTCTATCACAGTTATTGGTGGGGCAGTCCTGACCATGTTGGTAACCACAATAGCGCAGCGTGAATTTATCGCCAAGAGCGCAAGCTCATGCAGATATTTCATTAGAGCCCGGTGACGTTCAGCTCCGGAATATTCTACGGAGAAGAGCGATGCGAGGCTATCAACAATAACAAGTGTCGGTTGTACCTCTAAAATTTTCTTTGTTGCATTTATCTGATCGATTGTTGTAAAAGTTCTAATCAAAGTAATTTTTTCAAGTGCTAATTGCGAACCAGAGATCTCCATTATTCGCTCAGGCCGGAATGTTCCTGCGGTATCAATAAACAAAGTGCTGGTGGCTTCTTTTGCACAGTTTGCGCAAAGAGTAAAACAGAGCTGCGACTTTCCAGAACCGCTTTCACCGTAGATATCGGTAATCATGCCTGTATGTATTCCCCCTCCAAGTAGCGCGTCTATGGCCTTTGAGCCTGTCGAGATAGTCGCCATCATTTGTATATGCAGCTGGTTGTTTTGTTGCAATCCCTGCTTATGAATTTGTATGCAAAGGAACCTTTTTATTCGAGCCACGATTTTTTCACTGTAAAGTGATTAGCTAGATTGTCGTCTTCTTCTTCGCCGTCATCGCAACAGCAACCAAAACGCCCCCTGACTACATTGCAGCGGGCCATTAACAGAAAAGTTGCCGTTAGACTCAAGAGTGAGATAGAATACAAGGGCAGGATGAACAATGTTGATTCATATATGAACCTCATACTTACCGATGCCGAAGAGTTCAATGGGTCTGATGTACTTGCAAACTATGGCAAAGTTGTGATAAGGGGCAACAATGTCCTTTTCATCAAACTAGAAAAAGAATTCTAGCGATGGCAAACTACTGCAGGTGTGGTGGCAGTTAGCAAATGGCAAAAAGATGGCTGTTCTCATCTGAAAGTGTAACCGAGGGCCACCCCGACAAAGTGTGTGACCAGATATCAGACGCTATACTTGACGAATTTTTGCGCCAGGATGCTGACTCACGCGTTGCTGTAGAGTCAATGATAACAAGTGGAATAGTGTTTGTTGCAGGAGAAGTCACTTCAAAAGGAAAGACGGATGTCCAGAAAATTGTCCGTGAGACCATTAGATCAATAGGATATGATAAGCCAGAATACGGTTTTGATTGCGATTCATGTTCAGTACTCTGCTCGCTTCACGAGCAGAGTCCGGACATTTCTATGGGCGTGAGCGCAAGCACATACAAGGAGCAAGGAGCAGGCGACCAAGGACTTATGTTTGGATTTGCAACAAGCGAAACACCAGAATTGATGCCCCTGCCAATCACAATCGCGCATCAGCTGTCAATGAGGCTCGCACAAGTAAGAAAGAAAAAAGAGCTCGGTTGGGTCCGGCCAGACGGCAAGTCCCAGGTGTCTGTTGTCTATGAAGATGGGGTGCCAAAGCGGATCGACTCTGTGGTCATTTCTACGCAGCACTCTTCGGACATCAGTATGAACCAGCTACGTGAAGAAGTCATCAACAAGGTTATAAAACCAGTCTGCGATAGCTGGATGGATAGCCATACAAAGTTTCTTGTAAATCCTACAGGTAGATTTGTAATAGGCGGACCTCCGGGCGACACAGGTCTTACTGGAAGAAAAATAATTGCTGACACATATGGTGGCATGGGGAGGCATGGAGGGGGCGCATTCTCTGGCAAAGACCCTTCAAAAGTAGACAGGTCGGCGTGCTACATGGCAAGATATGTCGCCAAAAATATAGTGGCGTCAGGGCTGGCAAAAAAGTGCGAAGTGCAAGTTGCTTACGCAATAGGTGTGGCAGAACCGATCTCTGTCATGATAGAAACGTTTGGAACAGGCAAGATGCCAGAGGAATACATTGAGGCCATGGTTAGGAAGAACTTTGACATGAGGCCCGCAGGAATAATAAAGACCCTCGATCTCAAACGTCCTATTTACCACCAAACTGCAGCTTACGGCCACTTTGGAAGAAACAATCCAAGCTTTACGTGGGAACATACTCACAAACGTCTCTTCTGAGCTAATTCCAAAAATTACAGTCGGAGCCAGAAGACTATAGATATTTTTGTGTCTCTATATCATACTGATCCACTACGCCCTTAGCAAGGCACCTCTTACAATAATGCCTTTCCTTTTTTGTTTTATTATGAGAGATGCATACTGTAATATATCAAGGGTCAATGAAAGCAAAGGTGTACTTTTGCACAGAGTCTGATAGCATAGGCGTTATTCTAAGAGCTCAGAAAATTAGTAGTCAGGCATTAGATACTATCTATGAGTTAGTGTGGGAATGTGAGTTTAAGAATATTTTAAATGCAGGTAGGATCTGGCTAAAATTTAGAGAGCAAGAAAGGCCATTTGGAATTCCGCTACGACAGAGACGAAGTCACAGAAGAAGAATATCTCCAGGAGATATCATCCAAGTAGCTAATGATTTCTATATCGTCGGCGAAGTGGGTGCAAGACAAATAGAACTTATCGATTAAACCATTCAAAGATGGAACGACGATATCAAATAAAGCCGATCGAAATAGCAATGCTAGCCGCAGTTAACACTGTTTCAAACCCAAATGACTGGAACGCTTCACTTCTACTTGCTGTTAAGAGTGACAGTTTGTGTGATCCATAGAAAAAGGATCGACTCCCTCTCATCAGTAGAGGATTCTTCACGGGCATAAGAGCTTATTTAGTAAGTTCCATGTAATAAAATTGAAAAGACTAATTAGTAGTTGCGTGCCAGTACAAGGTAGGCAAATTTATGAGCCAGAATAATAATATTGTATCACTAAAGGTTCTTGAAGCCTATACTCGAGATGTCGGCAGGGGCACGGCAAGAATAGACTATGACACTATGGGTTCTTTAGGAGTGAGTACAGGTGACATTATAGAAATAAAGGGCAAACGGAGGACAGTTGTCAAATGCTTACCACTTTACCC
>DAINBL010000176.1:0-3048 GCA_036732945.1 Nitrososphaera sp.
ATTTTTCGCAGTCATTGGTATAGAGTTTAATATTCAGTTGCTTCTTAATGCAATACCTCTCTTCCTAGCGCTGCTCGGAGTTGCAATAGTCACCAAAATTGCGGCAGGGTACATCGGCGCAAAGATTGTAGGGTTTAGCCGTGAAGTAAGTCTGGCAATAGGCTTTCTTATGAACGGGAGAGGGATGGTTGAGCTTGTAATTGCCTCAATCGGTTTTGCCGCGGGGGTTATAGACATGACATTGTTTTCAATAGCAGTTGCAATAGGACTTGTAACTAGCATACTAGCACCGATAACATCTCGTCCTCTGGTCAGCAATGCCAAGTCAAAAGGCAGTGATGCTGTCTTTGTTCAGGAACCATCAGGCAAGGAATGGCAATCAGAAATGGCTTAACTGCTTTTATTTTTTTTGCCAAGATAAACAGATTAAAGATATAGCATACCTCTTGGCGAAGTTGTATTTTTGCGTAGACTGGATGCATCGGTGAAGAGGAAATGCAAACGCACCTCAATCCAGGATAAGCATATTGCGTGGAAGATTAAACGGGGTAGGTAATTTTATAAAACCAATGCCGGCTACCCCTTTTATTGGTCCGCAAGCAGAAGCGCCGGCTTTTGAGAAACCAGAGAAGAGTTGGCGAAGCTATAACCGTTGCAAGCGGCATTGGCCTGGCGCTGCTCGGCACATTTCTTGGAGTCCAGTTCGTATCTTACGGTGGACTCTGCATAGCCGGCCTTGGAGTCATATCGATAATCTGGAGATAGAGACTCCATAGGCAATAGCACATTTAGCCCACACCTACAACCTTTCCATTTTCAAACATCCTATAACATAGAGGTCCTTCAGCGAAGGCCAATATTGGCTTATACAATTTGTTCAAGAGCATTGAACAACGCCCTACGGATATTTCAAGGAGTATTTTCGGTCTGTAAGTTCAGCCAATGTATCAGCTGCTTCCCTCAGTATAACGTCAACTTCTTTCTTCTTGTTCTCTGCCTGCCGCCTATGTTGCTCCAAGTTTTGCCTGCTTCTTGCCAATGCCTCAGTGTGCTGCATAATCTTTTCTTCAAGCTCTTTAACTTTGTAAATTACGTCTGTGTTGTGATGTCGAACTAGATCAATATCTGTCTTGAGTGCATGCGCCTTATGCTGAAGATCAGGTAGAGATTCCAGTATGGTTTGCAGGTACTGCAGGACCCGGTCAGAATCTTTAAGCTGAATTTTTCCAGCATCTATTGACCTATGAATTTCCAGCAGGAGGATAGAGTATGGCGCAATATCTTTCTCATAAAATATCCTCCACGGCTCGTCTGACATCGTCTTGAGGCGCTGCTCTGTTTCTTTTGTAATGCCGTAAGAGTATTTCGTAAACGCTCGTGATAAGTGCAAAAAGAGATCTCTAATTTGGATATGGAACTCTTCTTGCTTCTTCTCTGCTTCAGCTATTTTCCGCGCGCTGATAGCGGCCTGCTCAAATTCCTTAGAGCCACTGACTGTAGCAAGCTCGCTCTCCAGCGTGTTCAGCTCTCTTTTGATAACTTCAATTTCCTGCTCGATGTTCTTTACTGCAGATTCAGCTAATTCAATGGATGATATCTTTTGCAAAGCAGTATTTATCATATTGCCACATTTTATTATTGGCGCACGGTTTTGATCGAATTCTGTGGTTATCGCTCTTGTCTCGTTTAGCAGCTTGGTCAGAAATTCAAATTCGCCTTTTATCTTGCCTGCATGTTTTTTCATAAAGGCGTTGAGCACTTTGCTGTGGGAGCCACTTACTTCTCCGAAGCGCTTCATCATGGTCTCGAACCTTTCTTTGAATTTTTTGACGTCATTTGCGGATTGAGGTAACGGAAGCTCAATCGAAGCTTCTCGCTTGAGCGATGACACAACAGTCTTCTTTGAGTGCTCAACTACGGATTTTAGTCTCTGCTCTAAGCCCTCAAGCTTGATGTTTTCTCGATCCATCTCTTTTGCCAGTGTGTCGATAACCTCGAGAGATTCTCCTGCAGACTCTTTAATCCGTATTAGGCGAGCAGAAAGCTCTTGCATCTTTACCGATTCAAGACTCTGGAGCAAATCCTGTGCCTGCTGTATTGAAAGTATGTCATTAGAGGGTGTGGGTATAGATTGCTCAACTGATGGAATATCGGCAGACTTCCTCTTAAAGAGCCCAAATGGAGGCACTGTGATTGTCTCTCGCACACTGCATCAAAAAAGGTTACGATCTAGTAATGCTTAATGCAAATGTATGCGATATATACGCATGGGAGCAGGAGCGGGTTCTTCTCCTCCAGGACGTCGCAACAGCAATCAAGCGAAGACAAAAGCCTATCTTTGGTTTCAAAGGAATGGGTCCAAGTTGGTTGCTACAGATATTATCTGCATCGTACTACTCTTCATTTTGTATCTTTTTCCTTCAACACTTCCGCTCTTTATAGATGAGAGCGTAAACGGTATTCAAATAGCAGCAATAATTCTTGTCTCCTTTATAGCCATATCTGTCATATGGAAAGGAATAGTTCCAGGAGTCATATGCGTATTAGGAATTGTGCTTATCCACAATTCTGTGATATTGCCATATTACTCTGAGCCTCAGCCAGGTGAGGCTTCCTTTGGAGATGTGAAATTCAGATGGACGCTGTACACCCCAACGGCTGTGAGCACGGGTGCGGGCATGAACTTTTTTCTCGGAGTTTCAATGGTTACCTTCAGCATAATAGTGGCCTACCGGCCCTCTCTACTTTTTACCAGAAATAGACCCGACTCGGTTGATTCTGAGTGGTTGAAATACCCTCTTTGGCAGGACAATACCTTACTAGCAGACGGCAGAACAGAATACTCAGTTCCAATAAAGAGGCTCATGACTGATCAAGACAGATATATTCTGTGGCGCTACGAATACATCTTGGCAAATATTTACGGAGCTCCCCATCTTGTTAGGCCTGAAGGCTATGTCCCAAAATACTCGACCAGCATCTATAGAGACCGAGAAAGTGGGCGGATGATAGGCAAAGCTCGCTATATGGGTTTTTTCATATAATTGC
>DAINBL010000177.1:0-1459 GCA_036732945.1 Nitrososphaera sp.
AGAGGATAAATCTTCGCACAAGCAGTAACATAATCGTGAGTTATTGGTTATCGGAATATACAGCGATTATAATGAGGAAGAGATTCCATAAAAGTCAATAATGCAAAGCTAGACACTAGTACTGTCTGAGATCATATTTCAAAAGATTCATGGCAGTAGGATAACACTAAGAAATTAATTTTGCAAAAGACCTGCCATCTTCTCCATCTTCGCAACTATGTTCCTCAAATAACTTTTCAAATACGATTGCCAGGAGTTGGGGTTTAAGGCAGACTTTGTCGAACTAAAATTTTTTGGTTAGAGATACCAAGACTCTTTTTTAATATCTGCATAATGCAGTTCAGAATAACGATTGAATCAAAATCCTCTTTTCATGCTGCAATAATAGTTTTCAGCCGACCCAACTGTAAGGTTTTTATACCTTACAGAAAAAGCATGTCATGTCTTGGCTGGAGAAACCGCCGCAGACTTTACTCCAATCTTCTACATGCTCGGTTTCGGCCTATTAGCTTCTGTCCCTGCTTTGATATTATCACGTCTTCTCTCACCAAGACGTCGGTATAACCCAGTAAAGTTCCTACCGATGGAGTGTGGTCAGATGCCCACAGGTGAGGGCAGGGCGCATTTTATGATGCAGTATTACGCGTACATTTTGATGTTTGTTGTATTTGACGTAATGACTATATTCTTGTATGCTTGGGGAACTGCACTCTTCAATATTCCTCGTGCCGCTACGCTTCCGATAATTGGTTTTCTCGCAATAATGTTTGCCGCCATGGGATATGCACTGTACCTTGCAGGGAGAAAAGGAATTTGGTGATACCCCGCTGACAAGCATTAAATATGTATGTTGTGAAAAAAATAACGAGGAGGACTGGCATAATTAATGATAAAAGAACTTGTAAGTCCCACAAACTTTAACGTGCTTGTAAGCAAGCTCAGCGATGTGCTGGTGAAAGCACTTGATGCACCACTCGGCTATGCCATAAATTGGGGTAGAGTATGGTCGCTATGGCCAGTTCACCTTGAAACTGCGTGCTGCAGTGTAGAATTTGGAGCGGCTTCGGGCCCAAGATATGATGTCGAAAGGTTTGGCATTATCGAAGCTTTCGGCTCACTGCGCCAGTGCGATCTTATCGTAGTGCAGGGGACAGTTACAAGGAAGATGGCCCCTAGGTTGAGGATGGTCTATGATCAGATGCCCGAGCCAAAATACGTCATCGCAATGGGTGCTTGCGCTATTACAGGTGGACTTTACATTGACTCGTATAATGTGCTCCCTGGTGTGGATGGCATAGTTCCAGTAGATGTGTATGTACCTGGCTGTCCTCCAAGGCCTGAAACACTTATTCAAGGCACCATGCTACTACAAGAAAAGATCAAAAGATCAAAGATAAGATAGCAGCATGAGCACTAACAACAAAGAAGAGATAAACAAGCCAGCAGCCAGCAGCCAATC
>DAINBL010000177.1:1559-3038 GCA_036732945.1 Nitrososphaera sp.
GCCAAGCCTTCACCAACTTCAGCTGCATCGACAACGGCTAGCGTTGCCAAGCCAGGCGCTGGTGGTTCACCTGCAAAGACACAGCCTGAGCCTCCACCTTTTGAAAAAGGGCTTGCGGAGCAAATAAGGAACAAATTTGGCGACTTGGTTAAGGTAGTTTTCATCAAGCCACTTCGGATAAAAATACTGGTCGAGCCACAAGACATCGTCGCAGTGGCGAGCTTTCTGCGCGATAGCATGGGATTTGACCACGCAGAGTCTGCCGGAGGCACAGACTATCCAAAGGACAATCAAATCGAAGTAATTTATCATTTAGGCTCTTATTCCCGGGAGGAGCTCGCTGCACACATCCTTTGGCTTACAACTAGAACTGACAGAGACGATGCACGGCTGCCAACATTAATTAACATCTATAAGAGTGTTGAATATCACGAAAGGGAGTGCTATGAAATGCTGGGCGTATACTTCGAGGGACACCCAAGGAATGAGCGGTTCTTACTGCCGGAGGACTGGGCTGATATTCCGCCGCTCAGAAAAGATTTCAGGATAAAGGGGAGGTAGAATACATAACAGCATGACAAGTATTGAAGAGAAGTTTGAAGAATCAAAAAAGCTAGGACTCCAGATAGTAAAAGAGTCTGAAGAGGACCGGCTGATGACGCTCAGCGTTGGCCCACAACACCCTGGCTCAGGTCACTTCCGCTTCGTTATCAAAGTCGATGGTGACTATATCGTATACTGCGATCCAGACCCCGGCTACGTCCACCGCGGGGAGGAAAAGATGTGCGAATACAGAAACGTCATTCAGAACATACCCCATCTTGAGAGGCCAGTAATCCATGATTCTGCAAACATCAATTATTCCTACAGTCTTGCAATTGAAGAGCTTGTTGGAATCGAAGTACCCAGACGTGGTCAGTTCATTAGAGCAATAGCCTCAGAGCTTAATCGCCAGGTCTACACACTTTACTGGCTCGCTATCTATGGCATATTCCTTGGCCATTCTACTATGTTCATGTGGCCCACTGGCGACAGGGAGCTCATGATCGACCTCCTTGAAGCACTCACTGGCGCAAGGGTGACGCACGCCTTTAACATTCCCGGTGGTGTCAGAAACGACGTGCCAGAGGGTTTCAAGGATAGGTGCCTGAGTCAGATAAGATACTTACAGAAGCGCTTCAAGGAATACGAGGACATTTTCTATAACAACCCGCTTTTCAGGCAGAGGACTGAAGGGGTGGCAGTGCTATCAAAGGAAGATGCCATCAAGCTTGGAGTAACGGGCTCTGTTGTACGCGCATCTAATGTGCCATTTGATGTGCGCAAGGCTGAGCCGTACGACATCTATAATGAAATCGATTTCAAGGTCCAGTATATGAAGACAGGTGACTGCTTTGCAAGGTCCTATGTCCCATTACTTGATATGCAGGAATCATGCTATATCCTCGAGCAACTGCTGGACAAAATGCCCGCTTCAGG
>DAINBL010000178.1:0-2873 GCA_036732945.1 Nitrososphaera sp.
GGAATAAACAATTCGAAAATAACTGAATTTTCAGCTATCTGAAACCTAGGGGATATCCCAAGTGTACTCTTTAGACCCTCTGACATCAAATAAGCTACATAGATAGACCATTTCCTGCCTAGCTCATGATGGAGCACAACAGTATGTTCTCGTCCATTGCTTTCTATTTCATAGCTGCCAAATCCCGCATATTTGGAGAATAGCGAGATGGCAGAGACAAAAGTATCCAAACTGATTTTTTTGAAAAAGAACATTATAAGCTCCCTACTTTGACTAGCGCCAATTTGGCCTGCTATTTGCTTGATGGCTTCGTCATCTAATGACTCCATTATCAGTTTGAGTCCACTCCTGGGAAGAGAGATAAATCCAAATGATTCTGTATACCTATCCCATTCTGCGTATTTTGTCAATATCGAAGAAATCAAGGCATTTGCGGTGCTTCTCTTCTCTTTCGAATCTTTATGAATGATAGCATCCAGATGGCTAGGTATGCGAATGGTTCGGGTGACAGTTTTCTGTCGAGTTCTACTACTCATTGTATTATGAACACAAAGTACCACATTATAATATTTTTGAAGGTTTGTAAACGTCGTCTGTATATAATTGCCAAACAATCAATGCTCATCAAGCATGAATCAAGAAAGAGACACGAAAATTGTAGTTGTGGGCGGTGGAGTTGGCGGCTTAGCCACTGCGGCGATTCTAGCAGCAGAGGGATTTACTGTTTCGATATATGAGAAGACTAGCAATGTAGGAGGAAGAGGCTTGTGTAAAAACATAGAAGGATATTTGTTAGATTCAGGCTTCCATTCCATTCGTGGAGCAGACAAGAGCGCTGCGTCTACTGTTCTAAAGAAGGTAGGAAAAGAGATCAGGTTTGCAACCAAGTATTCTGATGGCGTCCTTCCTAAGCAATTTTACAATGGAAAGGCGGCTTATGCTCCTGGCAATCTTATCGAACTTCTCAGGTATCGTTTGCTGCCATGGCCAGACAAGATTCATTTCATGACTCTATTTCAAAGAATTAAGAAAAGGCCGTTGGATCATCTCGATGAAATGACTGTCTCGGAGTTGCTCAAGGAACTGAATGTCAATAGCAAAGGCCTAATTGATCACATCAAAACATTAGTCGGAATAGCCTTCTACTGCGATCCCGACCTTGAAAAGGTATCTGCCGGCGAGTTATACAGATATTTGGAACATTTCCCTTATGATGTGGGCTTCCCAATCGGCGGATGGAAGCAAATTATTGATAATCTGATCAGCTCCATCATTGAAAATGGTGGAACAATTGAGACAAGAAAGGAAGTGCAGAAAGTAGTGATAGAAGAAGTCCAGAGTGACAATAATAATAACGAGCCAACCAAAAGTGCGGCTACTATTACGGGGATCGTAGTAGATGGAAAAATGGTATATAGTGATGCTGTAGTCTTAAATATCCCCCTTTATGAAATTCCTAGATTAGTTCAACAAGAATATCTACCCAAGCAACTGAACAAATTGCTGCAAAACTTCGAGCCTTCATCGAGCATCATTATGGATATCGCATCAAGTGACGAAATAATCCAGGGAAAGAATGACACTATTGTCAGCCTAGAACCCCTTGCAATATTTAGAGTTCCCACAAAATATGATAACACGCTAGCACCACAAGGAAAACATATTCTTTCTGCTTGGATGCCTATAGCAAGTGACAAAAGCCATAATAGAAAATACCTTGAAACCAGATATGCTGAAGTTCAAAGAATAATGAACAAAATATTCCCAGGATTAGCTCAGAATTCGACTATTATCCGTCGAATGGTCTTTAGTACAACGATCGGTTTTTATCCAAAACCATCTATGAACCGTCTGAAAAGACCAAATGTTACATTACAGGGATTGAAAAATTTGTATCTTGTAGGAGACGCTGTTAACGTGGATGGAATAGGAGGATCCTCAGATGCTGCATTCAATTCTGCAATGCAGTGTGTCGAACTCATCAAACAACAGTTATCGGCTCATTCAAGAGAAAAAGCATATGTTCAGCTTGAGCATTGATGCTTGACGCTATATCAACATGAAACAACGGTCACACTAATGTTCGGATCTTAAAGGAGCTCGGGTTAAGATGAGGAAGCAGGCGTTATTGGCCTTGGAACTCTGCTACTATTAATTTCTCTACTAAGAAAAAAATTCGGAATGAAGAACAATGGTTCTATCTAGGTCGCTTTCTCCATTTGGCATAGCGGATGCATAGAACGATGCCTACCAGCTCTTCAGTAGATAAGTCACCTCTGAAATTATTCTTGTTGATCTTTGTTCTTTCTATTCCTTTCTGGCTAGTCGACGGCCTAACTCAGCTGCCGAAAGGAATCCCAATAAATCTACCGGCCAGTTCACTTATGGCATTTAATCCACTCATAGCCGTCCTAATCCTTACTTACAGATACAATAAATCTGCAGGCATAAAGGACTTGTTGAAGAGAGCTTTCGACTATAAGAGAATCAAAGAGAAGAGATGGTATGTACCCATCATTTTCTTGATGCCCGCTATGATGTTTTTAGCGTATTGGGTAATGCATTTGGTGGGACTACCGCTTCCTGAGCCGGATATCCCATTACTGCTGGTGGTGATCTTATTCCCTGTGTTCTTCATGACCGCTATGGGTGAAGAGATGGGATGGCTCGGATATGCCATTGATCCAATGCAAGACCGGTGGGGTGCATTAAAAGCAAGCATAATCATGGGGGCAGTGTGGGGGCTATGGCACCTTTGGGGGGTATATTCAAACCGACAATGGGTCAGAATGGATAATATGGCAATTTCTCGGTTCGGTGCCTCTATGAGTTCTTATCATCTGGCTCTATAATAACACAGGAAAGAGCATATT
>DAINBL010000179.1:0-2867 GCA_036732945.1 Nitrososphaera sp.
TTTATCCTATCTCTATCGTCCTGAAAGGCTACAGTGTAGAGATACCAGTTAAACTTCTTGTCAGCAGTTTCCTCAGGAATCTTTACTTCGTATTTCTCTGAAGATGCAAACAACAGTTTGCTCAAAAGCTCTGCATTGCGTCTCCTGATCTCTAGCATCTTGTCCAGCTTTTGCATCTGCACCTTAGCAACAGCGGCGCTCAGCTCAGGCAGTCGAAGGTTCAGACCAAGTACCCTTGTATCATGGCCTTCGACCATGCCATGGTTCCTTATCATCTTGAGCTTGTCGGCAAGCTCATCGCTGTCTGTTGCAACTGCACCGCCTTCTCCCGCTGTCAGTACCTTACTTGCATACATACTGAAGCAGCCCAGCGCGCCAAATGTTCCAGTCTGCTTGTTTTTGTAACTTGATCCTAAAGACTGGCAGGCATCCTCTATAAAGTCAAGCGAATGCTTCTCTGTAAGCTCGCCTATTTCATCAATGTCTGAAGGGTGACCGTAGAGATGCACAGGTATTACCACTCTGGACTTTTTGGTGATTTTGGCTTTTAGGTCAGAAACATCCATAGTATAGTCGTCTTTTTTGATGTCTACAAAAATTGGTCTACCGCCTGCCGCGACAACTGCATTGGCAGTTGCTACAAACGTAAATGACGGGATTAGTACTTCATCGCCCTGCTTTATGCCAGCGGCAAGTAGGGCGGCATAGAGCGCAGCAGTGCCAGAATTGACAGACACTACATGTCTGATCTTCAGGTAGCTTTTCATCTGCGACTCAAAGTCACGCACTCGCTTGCCGCCATCGCGTGCAGCTGTCGTGAGCGCGTTTTCTTCAAGCACACTTGTTACCTCACGCTTTTCTTCTTCGCCCATCCAGGGCTTGTTAATTGGAATCATATTTGACGATACTGTATGTGTGGTCAATATCTTATCATATAGTATTTTTGCTTATAATGAGTCTCATTATAGAAATGAGGTCATAATGGTTAAAGAAGTACATAGCGCTATGTATTGGCAAGAAAGAAATATGCATCTATATAAGATACATCGAGTTTGCATCGATTGCTGTCTTGGAGTGGACTGTGAAATAAGTCAGAGACGGCAGGTTGACTGTAGGAATTGCTGGTGAGAAAAGCTCCTAACTGTTCAAATACCCTTTGGCGGGACTGACGCAAATTTTTATTTGCTGCTGCAACCACCCACATCTCCGTGCAGATATTATTTTACAAATTTGATTATTTTTTGACAGATGTTATACATAGTATTTTGCAATACAAGGAATTAGGTTACGCGATCTGAATAATAATAGGCAACACAATCTCAAGGTCATGGCACAGAGGGCTAAGCTCATCTACAAGCCGAATAATTATATCGGTCTAAGGAACAAGAACCTGCTTTTCCACTGCGATAACCTTGATTGTGTCAATTATTTGCTAAAGCATGGCTTTGAAAACAAGATAGATCTTGTTTATATTGATCCGCCCTTTCTCAGCGGCGAGCGTTATTTGCATCGCGTTAAAAACAATAGCAACCTGGCCTTTGAAGATGTATTGGAAGAAAATGAATATCTTAAGATGATGCAAGAACGATTGAGGGGGATCCGCAAGCTGATCTCATCTTCTGGATCTATTTTCATTCACTTGGATTGGCATGCCATCCATTACATCAAGGTGATGATGGATCAAATCTTTGGCTCTGAAAATTTCAGAAACGAAATAGTAGTAAAGCGCGGCCGTAGGAAGAACTTGCAGTATCAATTTGATTCAATAGATAGGATGCATGCTGCCCATGACACTATACTATGGTATTCCAAGTTGGCCGATACCAAATTCCGGCCTCCACTTGCAGAGTACCATTCAAAGGCAAAGTGGATGAGTTTTTGGAGCAATGTAGATAGACCTACAATGCGCTATAAGATCTTTGGCTCCAAACCTGCAAGGGGACAATGGAAGTGGGCAAAGGATAGGGCACTAAAGGCAATTGAAAATTATCGGCTTTATGAGAGCAAATTCTCTCATATGGTCCTTGAAGAATACTGGCGCGCTACCAGCAAAAAACTAGAGTTTGTCCGAAAGATCCCTCATAGGAAATATGCCGAGTATTGGATCCCCCCAAAGACACACAGGATAATCGATAATGTCTGGCTTGATATTGAAGCGTACAACTATTCTACGGGTTACGGCACTGAGAAGCACACCCAACTTCTAGAACGTATAATCAGCCAGTTTTCAAAACCGGATGATCTTGTTGCAGACTTTTTCTGCGGCTCAGGCACTACACTTAAGGTTGCAGAAAAGCTAAGCCATCACTGGATCGGATGTGACTCGTCGCTGGCAGCAATAGCAGTTACGAAAAAGAGGCTTGCAGGTAATTTTGTAGTAGTCGATATACGTTAATTAAGCAGAAATGCAACTTATCTACCTATGAAAGCGCAGTCTGCTAGCGACTACGAAGTTTTGCTCAAGAGGCTGCAGGACAAAGTGGGCAATACTGCAAAGAAGGCAAGGTCAAGGCTTGAGATTCCGACTCCTGAGATAATCTGGGTTGGCAAGAATACTATTTTCCGCAACTTTATGGACTTTCCGAAGGCGCTACGGAGGGATCCTGAAAAATTCCTGTTGTACCTCAACAAAGAGCTTGCCTCTGCGGGCTACATAGCTGGCGAGCGCGTGATATTTTTGGGCCGTAAGACACTTTCGTCATTTCAGGCACTCATCGATCGCTACATCAAAGACTATGTTCAATGCCCAGTGTGTGGGAGCCCCGATACACATACTGAAAAGATCAAGCCAAAGGTTGCATTTTTGATTTGTGAAGCCTGTGGCGCCAAGTCATCGATAAAGGGCAACTATGCCTAAATCCAGGTCT
>DAINBL010000180.1:0-2853 GCA_036732945.1 Nitrososphaera sp.
AATACTTGGATTTTTCGAAAGATTGGATGAACAAATGGAATAATCTCTTCCAAGCTTTTGTAACAAAGCGGAAGTCGTTTGAATATGAGAACGAGATTAGGGCATTGACGTGCTTGCCTGACGATCATCTGAGCCGCGAATGGATAGCAAAAACAGCGAACAGAGAAATGGTTTCTTCGACTAAGTGGCGCGTTATTAATCCTAGGGAACTGACCGATAAAGGAAAGTATGTAAATGCTAATCTTCAGACATTAATCGAAAAGGTCTACATTGCACCCTACGCAGAATCTTGGTTTGAGGAAGTGATAGAATCTCTATTATCAAAATACGAGCTAAATGCCACTGTTACAAAGTCTGACTTATACACGATCTCATAAGAATAAGATTCCTACTCTTAGTAGACAAATGACAGATTTCCTTGCACCGGTAAGCTAGGAGAGATCGCATACAATGTTTAGAGAATAGACGGTTAGATCAAATAATGCAGTAGCGCCACAGGGCATTTAACATCACGAAAACAGCTAACACGATTGCATACAAGATGAATGTTTTAGTTAACACTACAAATAAAGAAAAAAGCGCCCAGAAACTGCAGTTATTGTGATAGCGGTTTTCAAAAAATTATCAGTGTAAATGAATCAAAGGATGTTCAGCAGATTAAACAAAAACAGCAAGATGGACCGCGTGTAGATATCGAAGACAGACTTATTACACACAGTCGAGTTTTCTCCCTTTTACGGTACATGCAGTAACAGGATTTTGGTTTATCTTGCGAATTAGTTGGTTGAGAAGGTATCTCGTCTTTTTTCCCTTATTGCACGATCATAGATCTCTATATGCTGGTTCGCAACGTATTCCCATCTAAGCTGTTGTCTGAAATTATCTACAGCTCTTGAATACTTATCGTACATCTTTCCAAGATTGTCTATTGCCCTGGCGAAAGATACAGGATCCCTTTTTGCTGTAATTCCAAGTCCCATCTCCTCAAATTCTTTGAAGAAATCCAAATCAGAGGCTACAAATGGCACCGTATGAGAAAGTGCATCGAACATCACACCTGATCCGGATGTTATTTTGTATGGCAGCACCACAACATCGGATGCATAAAATAGCACCGAGAGTTCCTCTTCTGAGAGAAAACCTTTTTGTAAATCAATGACTTTAGTTGTTGTATTGTCATCATTAGTACCTTTTTTATTCCTTCTATCCTGAACACCATAAGTGAGGTTTTGTTCTTTATTGAAGTGACCTTTAGAGGAATTCAAGACCATAACCCATCCACTTGGCATATCTATTTTGCTTAAAATATCCCAGCCCTTAGTTGCAGTACTGAATCCAATTGCAACTGCTACCATTTTGTCCTGTGGTAGAAACAACCTCTCTCTTGCCTTAGCCTTTGAAATAGGCGGTGATATGGCGGGATCAGCTCCGTGGTAAATCACATACCCTCCTCCAATTCGCCTTGACATAAACTTCGAAAAGCAAATTCCTGCGTTACTCAGCTTCAGTTTTTCCTTATTGATATCGTGAAATGCCTCGTAGCTTACTAAGCGTTTCCATGTTGTTACAGCAGCCCTGAGGGGAATTCCAAATTTTCCTATTCTTCCGTGATGCTTGACAATTATACCCTGTCCCATCCATTCTCTCAATGTATAGGCTGAATGAAAGGTCGTTACAATGGGAACTTTGCACAGGTGGTAAAACTGATCAATAAAAGTTCGGCTAGCGGAGGGTTTGGTCGAGTCTAGTATCAACCCATAAAGGCCGGGCTCAAACTGAACATGAACCACATCAGGTCGGGATTCTTCTTCTACTATTTTGAGAAGAACGTCAGAGTTCCTCTCATTACCTGGAGAAATACCACTATATTCGCCGTTTCCATCTTCACTGCAGACCACATCCACTTCAATTCCGTCGCCCTTTTTGCGCAAAGCTTGGACGAGCTTAGCCGAATAGCGCCCAACTCCTCCTCGCATAGGAGGATACTCTGTAGAAACCATCAGCACCTTCATCCGTTATCTTCCCTTGGCCAAATAGTATTACAGATAATTAGCAACATCAATATCCCATCATTGTCCCCACATCTTCATTATGAAGGAGTGGCCACTCTCTTGGTATCGGTCTTGGTGAACCCGCCTATCGACAAACCCTGGGAAAGCCTGGTCAGATCTTGCTTAAAGGTTTCTATTTGCTTTTTCTTTTCTTCTGTTAAACTATTGTTTGAATTTAGGATTGCTTCTATCGCTTCCAACTGCAGTATTCCCATTGGTATCATTAAATCCCTCTCTTTTCCTGGAGCTGACCTATACAAATATGGATTTTCTTCTGTGGCTACTGCCTGCTCTAACCTAAATTGCCTTTTTCTATGTATATAATGACCGCCAAGTATGCTTATGAGAGTGAACACTATTGTTGCGACAATTAGAAACACCCATAGCTGCGAGAAAAGCGTATTGAAAATAGGAATATTTTCAAGAAGTAGCCTGTACTGAATTGTTATCCAGTTTGATACCGCTATGAAGAGTGCAATATAGGCAGAGTAAAATTGTCTAGATTCCCAGAACCTTCGCCCAGCCCATTCTCCTATTCCTACTCCCCGAGCCCGACCATTACTCTTACCGAATAAATTCTTAAACATAGTTTTGCTACCATATAGCAAACGTATAAGATATATTATTCTTAGGAATAGAAGAGTACACCTTAAAAAGGGACATCTCGTTGTCATTTGCTCGGCTCATAAGGCTTGCCTTCTTCTACTATTATCATATGTGGTAGCTGATTCATTGTTGTATTGAGAAATCAAACCTGAAAAGAATTCAATGTGCTTTTTTGCAATGTTGCTCCATCGCAATT
>DAINBL010000181.1:0-2849 GCA_036732945.1 Nitrososphaera sp.
TCAATGTAATTGAGGACTGTTGTCCTATGGTTTGTTGCCCTCATTATGCGGTACAGAGTATCTCCAATTATTACATTCCGCATGTGCCCTACATGCAGGGCTTTGTTTGGGTTGATACTCGTGTGCTCTATGACCATATGCATGTCTAGTCCAGAGTCACGGTACCCATAATTATCGGGGTTTGATAGCACGTGTGATAGTGTGGCATGGGACAACTGAGCATAATTTGCCTTGAAGTTAATGTAACCACCGGCAGAATCCGTTGACAAAATATAGCTGCCTTGGATGAGTGGTCCAAGCGCTTTTGCCAGGTCACTTGCTATAAAGGAAGGAGGCATTTTTGGAGGCCCTTTTAGATGCTTGCTTAGGAGGAAAGCCACATTGCATGATAGGTCACCTAACGCTTGTTGCGGAGGCTCTGAAACGTCAAACTCAATTACAGGGTAGCCTTTAGACGTAAGCACGGAGGAAACAAGTTTACGCACCTGGTCGATTAAGACTCGAAGAGTCATGCTTTTACCCCCAGGTAATTGAATGCAACAAAATCTATTGCTTCGACAAGGCCGGCACCTTCTCTTCCTGATACCACATGATCAGCCTTGGCCTTAACTCTTTCCTCTGCATGGTCAAGTGCAATGCTGAATCCGCAAATGTCGTACATGGGTACGTCAGTCTCGCTATCTCCAATTGCGACAACCTGTTTAGGATCCGCCTTGAGCAGCGTTAGTGCCTCCTTAAGGCCATATGCCTTGTCGACACCTTTTTCATTTATGTGAAAAGCGTACTTGCTATCCGACAGGTAAAGGGGAAGGCAGAACTCATCAAGAATTTTCTGGCCCTCCTTCAGATCGAAGGTGCGAAGCAGAACTACTTCAGTCATTCTAGGAAAGACTGGCTTTATCTTCACACCGTCGATGCTTTTCTTCAACAGTTCATAGCCTTGCATGCATTTTTCTTTGCTCGCCAAGAGCCTGTGCTCCTGTGGAGCAATCGTGATTACTCCTCCATTTTCACCAATCGCAATTCTAGTCGTGCCACCAAAGACTGCAAGAACATACGCTTCGATAGAAGACCTGCCTGTGACATAGATTACATTGTAGCCCATCGTTTCAAGGTAGCGCAGTTTGGCAAGGGCTGCAAGATGCACCATACCTCCCCCATTTTCAGTAAGGGTACCATCAATGTCAACTGCGAAGACCTTAATTGCTGCTGCCAAGGGCGAAGTTAAAGCACAATCTAAATGTTATAAAAGTGTAGTGAGATAAAAAATGGAGCTACACCCTAACCTCCATCTTTTGCCACTTGTTGTTTAGGGCAATGATAGTCTTTGGCCTCCCACTGGAGATGGAAACAAATAGCCCGACGAGAATTGCAGAGCCGACTATCACTGACGCTAGGTCAGACAACAGCATTTTACATCGACCTCCATGCGAGAGTTTTTTGTCCGCGCTTGCCAATTACCTTTCCCATTCTCCAGGCAGCTTCCATTGCAACAAATGTAGGGGCAAATCCTAGTGCAACAAGCATTAACGAATTGATCAAGTCGACCATCGTTAGGGGAATAGAAGTTAATTGAATTTTAATTCTACTTGATCAGGCTTGTGATATATCATAAGATAAAGTATGTTATCAAGAATATAACGGATCTATCATAAGCGATTTTAAAAAGCTAAATTATCAGTCACACAATACATCTGAAGTATTTGGAGACAGACATATAGGAAGAGGGGATATTACCAGGAAATGGATGCAAACGGTGCGATTTGCACCGTTTGTGGATTTAAGGTAAAGGTAGGCAATAGGCACCTATGCAGTCATATCCATTGTAAGTGACTCTTTCAGCATCTCTTGGAAATTATTCATATCCTGCGCTGTTACTACAGCGGTAGTATCTGGAGCAGCCGCAGCAGTAGCTGCTGATGCTCCCAAGAGGCCAGCAGGTGGAATTACTACTACTGACCTTGGCCCAGCTGCATCGTATATATTTTCCTGTTGCACAGATGATAATTTTATTTTGCTAGGACCTCTTATCCTTCTGTCGCTCAATGATTTCTGCTTTTTGACACTTATCTTGATCTTGAAGCCATACCGTCCTCGATTGCTCCACTTGTCCACTTCCACAATGTTGCCGAAGCCAATCACCCTTTCGCCCTCCTGAGTAACCACTGTAAAATCGGTTCTGTCTCCGATCTTAATTGTAGATACTTTTTCATAAAAGTGATGCCAATCAAGCGGGTTTGTAATTAGTGCCTGCACCGTCAGAATGTCTCCCACGGCGACTTCCTTGATGTAGCTTGGCAGAACTTCAATGTTGCAAAGCTTTGCATACATATATAGAAAGTTAACGCATATCTAGAATAAATAACTTTTGAAAAGATAAACCAATATTCAGATGAAATTTGCTAAATTTTTGAATCTGTGTACATTCTGCAATAAGAACGTCATAATAGTATAATATTTCTCTACTGCAAATCCTTGGCTGCTTTAATCTCTTTTACTAGCTTGTCTGCAAGTATCATATTCCCAAACTTGAATAACAGGCTGTCAGGACTATTGACAATTTTAATGGTCATATACGGATTTTCTTTCTCCACTACTACTCCGACCACTCCTAACATCATAATGGTTTGCGATGGCAGGTCCTTTCCTTTAGCTAATTCAATTTGAGATACTGTATCGATAGGGATTGTGGCGTCGAGCTCGGGAATATGCATTCTATTGTAATAGAGCACAATTGTGGCTTCGAGTTCTATTGGCGAGGGTAGGAGGCAGGAGCCAAGATATTTCACCTTTGATACAATTATTGGGCGATCCTGCTCCTGAGCTATCATGTCAATAATAGCATGACA
>DAINBL010000182.1:0-2842 GCA_036732945.1 Nitrososphaera sp.
TTGACTTCTGAGGGTTACGGGGTCGAAGCTTTTTCTGACTCGTACATGGCATTACAGTCCTTTGCGAGATCAGAACCTCGTCATTATGACCTACTAGTTCTAGATATTAGAATGCCAACAATAAATGGATTACAGTTGTATCAGAGATTGAAAGCTGTAGATCCATATGTCAAGGTAATCTTCTTGTCTGCTCTTGAAGCGACGGATGAGCTTGTAAGCATATTGGATGGAGTAAAGACTGTAGATGTCATAAGAAAGCCTATTGATAGGAAACATTTCATTCAGAAGGTAAAAGCAAGTATTGGATCTGAACATTCCAGCAAAAATAGCTGATATCATATAGCTCAAATACACATGTGCTATTGTGATCTACGGAAGTAAAATATTCATTTTGTCAATAACCTGAATAAATGAACAGAAGTTCTATCTTGTAATGATGCTTTGGACCTAGATAGATAAAAGGCTGACTAATCATAAAGGAAAAATTTTTTTCCATTCCGAAAGCTTGACTTGAATTTGTTATTCATAAGGGCAGTTTATAGAATATGATATGTTTTGCTATTTGTTGTGGTTTCTATGTAATTATTTTCTATTTCATGAACGTAGAATTAGTTTCTTTAAAATACCTAGAGTGAAGAGTATGAGACTATTAAAAAAGCTCCTCGTGTAGACAATAATAATCCATATGCTGTGCAAGTCATGCGGTCAAGAGTTAGACCCTGTCAGGGCGTGTGCTATGTGTAAAGAGACAGTACAATGGAAGTGTTTTACCTGTAACAAAGAAGGCGATACTTCAATTCATGTTCATGCGGGGACAATATCTGAATCTTTGCCCAGTGGAAGAATTCCCGAAGCTTAAGGATCGATAATCCTATATGCATAACCTTTGGCATGAAAAAAAGAGAATCAGTACTTATACGATATATGATGCTTTGACATAATATACATATAGTGTATAATGAAGACATGAGAGAAATTAACTAATGTGCAATCGCTACAACTAGAGACAGAATCCCTGTCTCCATTCAAAATAATTGGTTATTATCTGAAGTTATATCTGTTAAAATAATAGCAAAAATTCCACTGGACTATGAAATGACTGCAACAACTATGCAATTTTTATTTTCTATTTGGAGATGTGTATGATACAGCTCTCTCTACGTCAAGAAAAGCGTTGTAGAATCTATAATATTTGATACATTTAGGGCAAGCTGGTAGATGAGGGAACGCACAGGCATTTTTCCCTATTCAGTGTGTTGGTTTAATCCCCACCTGGACCGTACTTTTTCTTCCAGCCGGAGGAAGATTATTCTATCAAATAAAAGGCCAATGACAAAGATCGTAATCATGACAGCGATTATTTGGCTCATATCATTGAATTCCCTTCCTACGCTAAGTATATGTCCCAGTCCATACAGAGTCGTTATCAGCATCTCGGCACCGATTAGTGCATGCCATGCAAATGACCATGCTTGTCTTATGCCCATTATCAGAGAAGGAGTGGCTGCAGGAAGCATCACATGTCTAAAAAGGGCAAAGCCATCAGCACCCATGTTCTTTGATGCACGTATATAGATAGGAGGTACATTTCTGACTGCACTATAAGTGGATATCATTACTGAAAACACTGATGCCATTATAACTACAAACAATATGCCAAAGTCATTAAAGCCAATGAGTAGTATAGAGAAGGGAACCCAGGCAATACTTGGGAAGGTCAAAAGCCCTACTGCAAACGAGCCCATAGTCTTGCCGAAGCCTTGAAATTTTACCATTGCAAGACCAACTATGCCACCCAATGCTATAGATATTGCAAATCCAGCTGCAAGTCGCCACAGTGTCGTACCAATTCCTATGGCAAGAGAGTTATTTGCTATTAACTCACCGATAGAAATTGCAACTTGTGTAGGAGAGGGTAATAATGTCTTTGGCCACAGCTCGAGGAGAGTCACGAGCTGCCACAACCCTACAAATACTGCCAAGAAAAGTGTAAAATTGGCTATATCTGTTATGTCCACTCGATATGTCTTTCTGCCGCCAATCCTCCGCGTGCTGCTTTTTCCTGCAACTATCCTAGAAGTAACAGCAGCAGCAGTAGCTGGAGTATTATCATTCTTATCTTCTTTTAGCAATCTGCAAATCCCCTTCGAATTCTCTCAGAATTTGTTTTTTTATTTCGTACAGCTCAGGGCTTTCGGGGTCTCTAGGTCGTGGTATTTCGATTAGAAATTCTTTCTTGATATCTTTTAGCACAGAAGATAGAACTATTATTCTATCACCAAGAAGTATTGCTTCATTGATATTGTGAGTAACAAATAGAATGGTCTTGCCGGTGGTCTTGTGAATACCAACCAGCTCTTCATGAAGCAAGTTCTGCGTCTGGATGTCTAACGCGGCAAATGGTTCATCCATAAGTAGAACTTCAGGTTCCATGGCAAGGGCACGAGCTATTGCCACTCTCTGCTTCATTCCCCCGGATAGCTGGTATGGAAAAGATTCTGAAAACTTGGACAATCCTACCATTTCTATATACTTGTTAGCGACCCGACGGCTCATTTCTTTCGGCATCTTTGCGATCTTTAGTCCAAATTCAACATTGTCTTGTACATTAAGCCATGGAAATAAAGCTCCTTCTTGAAATATCATTATTCTCTTTGTTGACGATCTATCGCTATTGGCGAGGTGTCCTCTAATAAGGACACTACCAGAATCCGGTCTATCAAGTCCGGCAATTATATTGAGCAGCGTGCTTTTCCCACATCCAGACGGTCCTACAATTGTTACAAACTCGCCCTCTTTTATTTTTAGATCGACTCCATTGAGAACCTCGTGTGAAGAAGAA
>DAINBL010000183.1:0-2802 GCA_036732945.1 Nitrososphaera sp.
TCACGTGTAGTTCGGCTTACTTCCATATTGTATTTATAAAGTTTAGTAGAATAATCCTCTAGTATTGGCATCATGCTGTCTATCGATCGGTCAAGGTAAAAGCCCGGACAGTCGCCTGTAAATTGAAAGGTGGCATGCACTGCCGGCTGACCTCTTGCATCAGCTTCAATCCAAGATGCAAACGGGTAGAGCCAGCAGACACCTGGTTTGTCAGGATGAATGCCGCAATAGCCCTCCTCATCCAAGAACCTGCAGCGAAGCGGCGTCCCATCCTCCTCAGGCTTCTCGTCCTTTTTTCTTTTGAGCGAGAGCATGCTCAATGTTGTTATAACATTTCCAAATGCTTCCTGCTCTTCCCAGCTAGAGATCGTCGTCTCGTTTCTAATAAATTCGGCCTGTGAGCTATAGCCCACTTTTTTTGCTATCCTGCCTATGTCATCCTTTGTCAATGGCAGCCTGCCCTGTCGCTCGCAGCAGTTGTGGCAATCAGGCCACAGGCAATTCCACAAGATGTAAAGGCCATCCTTTGATAAAGTAGGTATATGGAAAGTGGTGCCCCCGACGTTAACCGGTGTATCTGATACTTGTTCTTTGTACTTTCCTATCTGGAAATCATACAACTTTGGATCTATTTTCCATTTTCTGGCAAGAAGGTCAAGCGCATCCTTGACCAGGTTATTGTCATGCTGCACTATATCATAAGGTTATAAAACCGGGAGTTTAAACGTACTCTCAAATTGCTCAGCCATCCCATGAAAGAGCAGCAGGCGGTCATTAGGACAAAGGGGAAGCATGCGTCTTCTACTGAGAACCGCAGGATGGTCTGGGAAAATGTCGTTTGGCCCCTTGTGTTAGAGTTAAACAGGTCTTACTTTACCTTAAAGGAATACCATGCAAAAAGAGACTCATTTTGCGGGAAAACCGGCATCTCGCCTTCAAAAGTCGCTGGAGGGTTTGTGTCATTGCTGGTTAAGGGCATAATTGTCAGAGACAAGAATATCTACTCTATACACTACCGTCTCATTCCATACATGAGAAAAAAGGCGGAGCTCGAATACGGTCTTGTGACAAGGGAAATCTATACTAAGCGTTAAAATATCCGGTCAAACAGCCGACTTGATGTAGCTCGTGTTAGCCCGGTCGAACTCAATAAAAATTGGGTGCCGAATCTAGTGGCCAATCTCCAAGGTTGAGGGCTAGGGATTCCAGGCTCTGGATCTCATAGAGAGAAAAGAAACCTGGAGACAGCAGTTCGAATCTGCTCCGGGCTACCAACTTTTTTTCTAAATTCTTGGACCCGCTTTCACTACATCTTTTGGCATGTTGCCGAACTTTTCAAAGTTCTTGACAAAGAGTGCTGCAAGTCGTCTTGCTGCTGCGTCGTACTTATCTTTATCAGACCACGTGTTACGGGGGTCCAGCACTTCATCAGGCACCCCAGAACATGATGTAGGCATATCAAGGTTGAATATTTCATGATGCTTCATAGCCACTTGCTCAATCTTGCCGTTGATTGCTGCAGTAACCATCGCCCTTGTGTATGTCAGGTTCATTCTCTTGCCTATGCCATATGGCCCACCAGTCCAACCTGTATTGATGAGGTACACTCGTGTTCCGTGCTCTATTATCTTTTTACCAAGCATTTTGGCATACTTCGAGGCGTGTAGTGGCATGAATGGAGCTCCAAAGCAGTGCGAAAATGTCTCCTTTGGCTCAGTGATGCCGCGCTCAGTTCCAGCAAGCTTGCTCGTATAACCAGACATAAAGTGATACATTGCGCCTTGCTTTGTCAGTTTGGCTATTGGAGGCATGACACCAAAAGCGTCTGCAGTAAGGAACACAATTACTTTTGGATGGCCTGCAATGCTTGGGATTACTGCGCCATGGATATAGTCAATAGGATATGCCACGCGGGTATTTTCGGTGAGGCTTCCATTATCAAAGTCTGGCTCCCTTCTACCGTCATCCATTACAACATTTTCCATGACAGAGCCAAAACGGATTGCACTCCAAATCTGGGGCTCGCTTTCCCTTTCAAGGTTGATGCATTTGGCATAACAGCCGCCTTCAAAGTTGAAAATGCCACTGTCAGACCATCCGTGCTCGTCATCGCCTACCAGCCTGCGGTCTGAATCAGCTGAGAGCGTTGTCTTGCCTGTGCCAGATAAGCCGAAGAACAATGCAGTATTGCCCTCCTTGCCTACATTAGCAGAGCAGTGCATTGGAAAGACGCCTTTCTTTGGCAGGATAAAGTTCATGATAGAAAACATAGCTTTCTTGATCTCACCAGCGTACGATGTCGATCCAATTAAGACCATCTTTTTCTTGAAGTTGATAATGATGAAGGTCTCTGTTCTTGTGCCCATTTCTTCCGGCGTGGCGGCAAAGTCGTCGCATGAGAGCAAAGTGAACTCGGGCACGTGAATCTCTAGCTCCTCGAGAGTGGGCCTAATGAACAGCTGCCGAGCAAATAGGTTGTGCCAGGCCCTATTATTTACGATCCTTATCGGCAGTCTGTTCTCCGGATCTGCCCCTACAAAGCCATCAAAGACAAAGAACTCCTTATCCTCCACGTGTTTCTTCATCATCCTAAATATCTTTTCAAACTTTTCCTCAGGAATTGGGTGGTTGACCTTGCCCCAGTCGATGATATTGTGTGTTACTTCATCATCGACTATATACCTGTCATCTGGCGACCTGCCAGTGAACTTCCCAGTTTTGACAGAAAGAGCGCCGGTTGACGAAAGGATGCCTTCTTTTCTTTTAATTATGACCTCGACCAGCGACGGAACTGACAGGTTG
>DAINBL010000184.1:0-2789 GCA_036732945.1 Nitrososphaera sp.
GGTCATTGAACTTTTTGTTACAGTACGTGCAAAGCGATTCAAGCTCAGGAAAGTCACAGTTAAGAAGTGATTCGCAGGAACGCTTTTCGCGGAACCACATCACCTCCATGTTCATATTTTCAGCGTACGTCAGAACGGTATCATAAGCTTCATAATAGCCGGCGGCATAGAACTGACGAATGAAGACAGAGCCACCAGGATGCTTATTTGACTCAGGATTCCGGTAGGCGACAAGCCACTTTTCTGCAGGTACATCATCATCAGAGGCTATATTTTTCCTATTGCCCTCTTCCATTCTCATAATATCTCTTGCCGATCACAATTTTAATCTCTTTCGATTCTAGCCGATAAAATTTTTTTGCATCAGATATGTATTCTAAAAAAGAAGAACTACTACTACTATTACTTTGATTACGATTAGAGGCTATAGCAAATTTCATTTGTTCTTGCTAAATGAATAGCATACGCGTCTATGAATCTAATGACGGCTAAGTGCGTTATGCAGATACTGACGCAGATAAGATATCTTGATCCTTTCCTGCTGCATCGTGTCCCTGTGTCTTAATGTCACACTATCATCCTGCATTGTCGTCTTGTCAACAGTTACCGCAAATGGTGTCCCTATCTCCTCAAGCCTTCGATAGCGTCTGCCAATAGACCCTGATTCATCGTAAAAAGTGTCAAAGTCATATTTTAGCTCCGAATTGATCTGGCGAGCTTTTTGGTCAAGTCCGTCTTTGGTCATTAGCGGCAATATGCCGACTAAAATTGGTGCAAGGTAAGGCTTTAGGCGAAGCACCACTCTATCATCGTGCTGCTCGTCTTCATAGTATGAGTGCTCCAAAATTGCATAGAGGCTTCTGTCGATACCCATCGACAGCTCAAACACATGTGGCAGCACCTTGCTTTGGTTTGTAGAGTCTAATACTTCGAGGTTCTGCTTGCTTGTGATTGCATGCCCTTTTAGATCATAGTCAGACCGGTAGTTACATGCCACCAGCTCAAGCCATCCAATGCTGGTCTCGACCTCAAAATCAAATGCAACAGAGGCGTAGAATGCCTTTTCATCTACTGATAGGTTCCTGAAACGGCTACGCTTCACATCTATGCCCGTCTTGTCATAAAATTCTATTAGAAGGGCGAGGTAGTATGTGATAAGCTTGTTCGGTGTCAACCCTTTATTGACCGCCTCCTCTGCAGTCACTTCAACTAATGAAGATCCATCTGATAGCCGAAGCACTGTGTTCTTGACTTCTTCGAATTTTGGCATCTCATTCAGTCTGTCAGGGTTGCAAAAGATCTCTATCTCTGCTTGGTAAAACTCCCTTAAGCGAAGAAGGCTCTGCCTTGGTGCAATTTCGTTTCTGAAACTCTTGCCTACCTGTGCTATGCCAAGTGGAAGGCGACCTCTCATTGTCTTAAAAACACGAGCAAAGTCGACAAATATCGTCTGACAGGTTTCCGGACGGAGGTATGCTTCCTCTGCTGCAGGGCCGATACCGACAGGAAACATCATGTTGAACTTGTTTACCTCTCCAAACTCGCCCTTGCAGTTTGGGCATCGCAGGTTGTGCTTTTTTATGAGCGCTTTGATCTCTCCTTCTGCCATTCTTTCTAATACGTTCTCACCCGTTTTCTCTGTGATGTAGCGGTCTGCCCGGAAGGTAGATCCGCACTTTATGCATTTTACTATGGGGTCAGTAAAATTGCCGATATGACCTGATGCAACAAAGACACTCTTGCTCATTATCTGACAGCCGTCAATCTCCAGCATGCCATCACGCCGTACAAGCTCGCGCCGCCATAGCTCGATAAACTTGTTTTTCATGTTGACGCCTCTCGGCCCATATTCCCAAAAGCCGGCAGGCGCATCAGAATAAATCTCGCAACTTGGAAAATAGAACCCTCGCTCCAGTGCCAATTTCATTACTTCATCATAATTAGCCACCATCTGCAAGGAGCAGACATCTCTCAGAGGCTTTAAATTTATGCCCGGGTTTCATTCAAGACTTTCATTCGCAAAGACATAACATTTTATCCCGGTCACATTCCCCTAGGTCTCAGGTTGAAGGTATCAGACAGGACACATGGGGTAGAATATGCCATCCGTGACATTATCACTCATGCCCGCAAATACCAGGCCTCAGGCAAGGAGATAATCTACCTCAACATAGGAGATCCTGTCAGGTTTGACTTCAAGACACCAGTGCACATCAAGAGAGCCCTTGTAGATGCCGTTATGCATGATGAAAATTATTACACTGATTCTGAAGGTCTGCTCGAGCTCCGGCAAGCAATCATGGAAAAAGAGTCTGAGAAAGGGTTCCACGTTACAGTAGAAGACATCATTGTAACCAACGGAGTATCAGAAGGGCTTGACATGACTATGGCATCTATCGTCGACCCACGCGCTGAAGTGTTGATGCCCGGTCCATACTATCCTCCGTATGCTTCATATGCAAAATTTTATGGCGGCAAGCCTGTAGAATTCAAACTTCATGAAGATGGAAGGCCAAACCTCGAGGACTTACGGAGCAAGATAACTCCAAACTCCCGTGCACTGTGTATCATTAGCCCAAATAACCCTACAGGTGAAGTCTTCGATCGAAAGAGCCTTCAACAGTTGATAGACATCGCAACCGAATATGATCTCTATGTCATTTGCGATGAAATATACGACAAAATCGTATTTGATTCCCCCTTCACTGGTATAGGCAAGGTGGCAAAGGATGCACCTGTTATCTTGCTCAACGGCTTTTCAAAGGCCTATCTGATGACTGGCTGGCGCT
>DAINBL010000185.1:0-2772 GCA_036732945.1 Nitrososphaera sp.
CGACAAGATCGAAATTTCCGACCAAGAAGGTGATAATAGTGGCATTGTTGGCTGTGATATGAAGGCATACGAAAAGCTGTATCTCTATTTTGAGCTCCTAAATACCGTCTCGGAGGTCTTTTCAGTTGAATCTACCGAGCCGGAATTATTTTAACGAGTCGGTTGAATCATACTTACCCTATTGCCTTCTGTATCAAAAAAAGAAACATACAATCCAATTCCCGGTATATTCATTGGCTCACCGAGCACCTTACCTCCTGACTTTTCTACATTAGTCATGTGCTCCTTAATATTATCAACTGCAATAACCACTGAGGGATATTGTGCCGGTTTGTCATCAGTTTTCTGAAAGAAACCGCCATTTATTGCACCTGGTTTGTTTGGCATGCCATTTTCGTCGGAATCTGTTGTAGTAGCTAAGACATAATTTCCCATATCTTCTCCTAGTTGCTGAGTTTTCCAACCAAAGGCTTTAGTATAAAAGTCAGCCATCCGCTTTCTATCTTGTGCTGGCATTTCAAAATGGACTACAGGATTCATCTTCAATACTTCAAGTAGGATTTTATTTAAATCTTCTATGCCGGCGTTCTTCATTTGAGCCATTGCCGGCGTGATCATTTCAATTTTCTTATCGTGGGTATGAGTACTATTCGCACAGGAACAGCCGATGTATGAAAAGTAATCAATAATTAATAGAGTTTTGAATAACTAGATCAACCCTCTTTTTATGCTGCGCTATCCGACCGAGCCCAAATTGTGAAGGTTTTTTGTGCTGGAACCCTCTGGACAGGGGGGACTAAACCTGAAAAAAAGGATACCGCAAGAATCCAGTAAATGTTATGGATTACATTATGACCTTTGGCTATTTAATATCCATTCTGATTAGAGCAAAAATTAGCTCTAGCAATGGTAAGTCTCTCTAGTTGCATCTTGTACTTTGGTTTGAAAGTAGGGTATTAGAAGAATTAATAATACCTAATAATGGATCTAACAATCGCATTGGCATTTTCATTGACATTTACATTTGGTGCTTGTATGGTATTAGCAGTACTATTTTGCGGGACAACTATAAGCACCGACAATTCGGTATTACCATCAAAAATTACAGCGGTTTATGCACAGACCACAGATCATATCACCCATTCTCCAACTTCTTCTAATTCAGAAGATCTTGATGCTGCCCTTGAAAATAGTACGACTTCTACTTTTTCTGCTACAGGTCCAATAAGCTCCCTAGTTATTACAGTTCCTGAATCTGATTTTAATATTACAAATGCATTTAAAGTCATCCTTACAGGAGAATGGAATCTATCTGTAAATAATGGAAATGTTACAGACTTTGCAGTACAATTTATTGCATCACCTATGGATGGCAGCAGACCGCATGTTCATCAGATAACAGATTTTAGACCATACAATAATGAGAAATCAATTACGTTAACCGAAGATAATAGTTCATCAGTAAATGGGACTGCAGATATCAAAATAAATGACACAGTTGTCTGGGAGAAGGCAGATGTATCAATATCAATTTCTAAAGGCAATATTTTCATTTTTGACCCAGACGATCTAGATACGGATAACCATTTTGGAGACCAACAGGTGTATGGTATTGTTGCTCGCTTGATTACATAACCATCTATGGAAGAAATTCGTTTGACTAGGTCCTTTCAAATGTAGCATAGAGAACGACACAAACAGTATTGTTGGATAGATCAATGAAGCTTGCCTAGTATAATGCATGATCAAATTTAAAGTGGGAGATCTCAGGAGCCGTTCACTATCTTTCTGTTTATTCATCTAATAATGCATTGCGAAAGGCCTATCTCCCTCTCTTTCTCTCTTGCAAGCGCTAAGCAGTGGTGCAAAAGGGAACTGTATTAATACAATATGGTTAACACAACTGGCCGTCGATTTTCATTTCGTTATGCGGCTTCTACGAGTTTATTTTCTGAAGGTTTATCTCCCGAATCCCTCCGAGCCTGCATCATTTTTTATTCGAATCCCACAAGCTTTGAAGCCCCCTACAGCGTTAGAATCACAATCAAAAAAATGAGTGACACAGAAATAGTTGCTTGAAATTTTTCTCTAAAGCCAAAGTATTGATCTATTTCGCGCTGTCATTATTGTGACACTGTGATCGCTTAGCTGCCAGTTATAGGCGATGACGATACCTCTAAGCGGGGTTGCAATGCAATTAACGACGCGGAGAAAACACACACAGCTGTTCAGAACTATGCGGAGCATGAAATCTAAGTCGAGGATCTATTTTCCTTCCTTCTTGAGAGTTCACTGAATATCACTATGGTCGCGGTTAGGAGAGATGTCACAATTATGGATAGTCTAGAATATTCATCTGACAGCTCTGCGCGGTCAAGGTATTCATGCTCTGCATTGACGGAGTTGAAATAATCAGAGTACAGAACATCATAGTACTTAGGCGTTAACGAAAACATATTGCTCTGCTTGTCGAAGACCATGTTGTCTTTGGCTTCTTGAGAAACCTGATCCGCCAATAAATCACCGATTTGTGTTTTGTTCTCTTGATATTCAATTGTTGCTTGAACAAGAAGCTCTTCATCATTGCGCTCTTGGAGGTCGGCCTGATGTTCAAAGCGGACCGCCGTTGTCAGGGCTGCATTGGTTAAATGATAGTACTTCTCAGCTTCAGCGGCATAGTAACCTGCCATTGAAGCGGCTATTGATGCGGCAGCAGCTAAAGCTATTATGGCGGTATTCCTGCGACTCGGAGAATAGCTTCGTACCATGAGC
>DAINBL010000186.1:0-2699 GCA_036732945.1 Nitrososphaera sp.
TCTGTCCCTTCTTCCTCTTCTTCAGTCTCTGGAATATTGGACAAGTTTATCGTCACACTATCGCCTCTATTGGCTACAATTACAGGAAGAGAGTAGATGTATGTCTCCTCCAATCCCTCTACCTCTGTAGTAAAGATAGAGAAGGTATTGTTGCTTGAAGCCGGCGGCATTATTGACTGAGTTGTTGTCGTTGCATTCGTAGTTTCATTTTGCTGCTGAGCAGCTGCTTCTTGTTGTCCTGATGATGGAAATGTCACAAATAGGCTCGTTGCCATTGCAAGGGAAAAAGAAGCGGCTATTGCTGCGACGACGAATACACTTACAGATCTTGGGTTAATCATCTTGGGCAATAATATGTGGTTAATCTATAAGAATACCTAGACGAATCCCAAGCTTGGGTCCCAAGTTTGAGATTAACGGCTTCCTAAGTTAAGAGGGTGCTGACTGTGTCAATATACTTTTTTATTTCTTGAAAATCTTTGAAATAATACATCCCTTGAAAGAGATACCTTAGACCATCAGCCGCAAGGCACACACAAACACATACCTACATACATACATACATACAGCAATTGATAGAGAGTGAAGACGTTGACGTCGAGCCTATATGCATTCTAAGCTGGGAAAAAGCAGGGGTTCTCTCTCAGTCCCCCTCGACTCGGCTGCAGGAGACGGACTTTTAAGTATTTGACAACTTTCAGATCTGATAAAACTACAATCAATAACAAAATAAGGAAGTGTTTGGCATCTGTTATAGTTAATAATATGACTATAATCGTCATGCGGGACAGGTTCAAGCATGCGATTCTTACTGCTTTAGCTGATAACGAAATGGTGAAAATTTTAGAGAGTGCAACGTTCCGCCCTACATCTGTAAATGAAGTGATCAGAGATACAGGAATTTCCCACAGTACCGCATACAGGAAGATCAAGTGGATGCTTGAAGAAGGGTTGCTCTTTACTGAAAAAATAAGCATAACCGACGACGGAAAAAAATTCAGTCTATTTAGAAGCACACTGAAGTCAGTCGTTACAAAATATGACCAGGGAAAAATGACTGTTCAAGTTGAATATAACATTGATGTGGTTGAAAGGACTGCCGAACGGTTGTTCTCTCTAAGTTCAGACTAACTTTCTTGTAGGGTGTCTGATATCCTTTTGCCGCTCTTTTCTGAGAGATAGAATCTTATCCAGAGCATGGCACTAAACATTGCCATCGCCAAGACATGGACATAGATGCCTATTTCACCGCTTGAAAACAGCTCGACAACTCCTTCTTCTCCAAGCAAATCTACTATTTCGCCTGCTATCCATATGAGGATAAACATTGATATCTGGAACTGAAAACTCTTAATGTTTCTTGATCTTGCAGTAAGCCACACAAATATCCCAAGGGCAATCACGAGCAAGACAAGCGTGAGGTTGCCTAAGGATGTGGAAAATGGTGTATCTTCTATCATTTTCCTGTCGCCTCCTGCCTTTTCTTCTCGTACGATACACCAAGATAGGTTAAACCAAAGGCAATTAGTACGATTACGGATGCGGGCTCCAACACGCTGTCAGCTATCGATTCAATTCCTTGCATCCTAACCACGTGATATATTCCGTGCACTACGAGAAAGGCTGTGAGCATGATTGTCACTTTCCTAATATTGCCCTTCAGTTTCAGGCTCAAATAGGCTGGGATTATAGCTGCAAAAAACACCAAAAGTGCACTGACGAGATCGAGCCAGCTTTCAATAGCCAATTTTACTGGATTGTTGTTCACATCGCCTGTTATAATATTTCTAGCATTGATCCCAAACCTGAAATTCAAAGTTGGGAATGCTTTCTAGCTATAAGTATAGTGCATAAAGCTCAACATTCATGAACACAAAATGCCGTGGCTCTGCTGATCTATCATAACCTAGGGGGCTTGCACACGAGGTAAAGGATTGTCTGTCTAAGCTGCATTCTGCATTATCCATAATTAGTTGGCGCGCTTCAGCTGAAATTAGATCAACGAAGTTCTGTTTGCCATAACTCTTCATCTTAAAAAGATCCCGATGCCTTTCTTGATCTCTCTTGATTAATTGCTTACTCGGCTGGCTTTTTAGTCCTTCCTTGTGATCTAAGTTAATCATGAATTCTTTGGTGGCGGAATGCTTGAATAAGCTTTTTGCTGCCTGTCGTTCTGGTTCAGGACGAGCCTTAGTTATCTGAGTCCGAGCCTGTCGAATAAGTCATCTATGATGTCATCTAGATCAATTAAGTCATCTGAGCTATAAGTGTAAGGCTCGGTACCACCTGTTACATTGGCTTCAAACTTAAATGTGGTTGGTGCAACTTCTCCTTCTGTGTCACTTGAAGTGATTTCAACTGCAAGAGGCACTGTAGGTGCTGCTGATGGTGGTCTTGATGGAGGTGCTTGTGGTGCTGCCGCTGTTATTAACTCAAATGAATCAAAAACCTGTCTGGCGGCTGCTGGTAATGGTGTTGGCGATATACTTCCAGAGGGTATTGTTGCCAAAAGTACCATATCTATCTGGGGTTACCTGAGCCAGTTTATTAGTTTAATAAAAGATATTCGATTGTTTTCGCCTTATCTTATAAAATTCTTATATGTTACTACAGAATAGGAACATATTCTTATTAGAAGTGCTGCAAAAAGACACTCATAGAGGCGTATCACCATCATATTGTGGTGGTGGCATGTCCTT
>DAINBL010000187.1:0-2686 GCA_036732945.1 Nitrososphaera sp.
ACTGAAGATGCTTAAGGTGATACCGGATTCAAAGAACATTGTGGTTGAAAGCTATGCTTCGCGCAACATGCTTGTAATGCATTGCGCGCTCGGGTCAAAGGTGAACAACACTCTTGCATCCCTTTTATCTACAATATTGTCATCGCAGATTGGATACATTGTGGAGTCAAGGTCGGATGCCTATAGGATCATGCTGACCTCAAGTGCAAGAATAGCACAAGGCAGAATTGAATCGGTTTTAGGAGATATCTACGACCTCGAGCCTGTTATCATTGCCGCGCTGACAGGCACACATAACATCAACTGGAAGGTATGGATGGTGGCCAAAAGGTTTGGCATGATAAGTAAGGAAGCGGTGTATGACAAAAAGGTAGCACGCATGATCTATGACAGATATTCAAAGACGCCGGTGAGTGCCGAATCTATACGAGAACTGATACACGATAAATATGATATACCGCAGACCCAACAGGTGCTTGACGGCATAAAGCAAGGCAAGATCACGATCCACTGGCTTGAAGTGAATGAATTCTCAGATCTCGCAAAGCCGATAATAGAACATTCAGCAAAGATGGCTGGAGCCATGCCTCTGAGCATTGAGAAGGGAGTTATCGAGCTTGTCAAAGAACGGCTCGAAAAGACAAAGCATCGTCTTGTCTGCATACGCTGTGGTAAGTGGGAGCGCGTAATGGAAACCAAGGATGTGCCTGAAGAAATATCATGCCCCAAATGCCGGTCGCGCCTTGTCAGTGCTACGTTCTGGTCAGATGACGAGATGTCAAGGATAATTCAGAATCGCCTTGCTGGTGGTAAGTTGACACCCGAGCAGAACCACAAGTTTGAACGTGCATGGAAAGTAGCTTCACTTGTTAACAACTTTGGTAGGACAGCATTAATAGTGTTATCCGGCCACGGAGTTGGTGCTGACACTGCAGCAAGGATCCTGCGCAACTTTGTCGACGACGAACACGTATATCGGAGTATCTATGAAGCAGAAAAGCAATACGTCATTACGCGGGGCTTTTGGAGCGATTAGCCAAATGAATGCTAAAGATTATGATGAGGATGCTGGCATCAATCAATCATTTATATCTTGAATATAATCCCCATCTCTATACAAGCGACCACTAGGAAATAGGCTCGTTGTTCTTTGTCCTTTCCCAAATGTCTGCGATTACCTCCGGTAAGGTTTGCTCTATAGAGCCGTTGAATCTAGTCTGCCATAATCTGGCAACGTATTCGCCAGCAGTAGTTTTGTTCTCAAGCCGCTTTTCGAGTATGTTCAGAAAATCCGGTTTAATTCCAAGGTCGGAAATGCCCTTCCGTGCATATGCAAGCTGGCTCCTGACTGTTTCGATGATGTTAAAATGTGTCTTGGCGTTAAAGCCTGATCTTACAACAGCCTGCCGCTCCTCCCTGGTAGCTGGCAAGGGGCGCAGCTCCCGTTCTTCGTGGATAGCCCTGTGCAGGTAGCCGGTGAAAAACTCTATCATTGCCATCATCGTTTTTGGGGTCGGTTGTACAGACATAACCCTTGTCTCAACTCTGTAAAAGCCAGCGTTGATCCGAATGCGGGCGTCGTCATGACGCTCTTTTACCAGTTCAAAGTAGTCCTTTGCAACCACAGGCTTTCTTGAAATAATGTAGTCAATGTAATCTTCTACACCGCCGAGGTACCTGGATATGCTTGGGAATCCCGAGTTTTGCTGCTCTGACTGATCGTAGAGGTAAATTCTTGGCTCGTGGAGCGAAAACACCCTGCCAGCGAAAAGTCTGCTATTTGCTCCAAGCAATATCACCGACGGGATTAAATTCAGAATGTGGTTAAACATTTGCGCCGTAAAATTGGGGTTTTTCCCCTGCAAATGGAGATGGAAGCCCTGAATGGCAGATGCGACATGGAGTGCTTTGAACTTTTGCCCGTCAATTTCTACGTCCGGGATTCTATTCTGCCATCTTGCAAGCCGTAGGTAACGCGGTTTCTTTGTAATAAGACCGTCCTTTAAAATATGAGGCGACGGGTTCGATCCCAAAAATACAGGGAATACATCGTTTTTGTAGACTTTGTTGACGACTAGGTCAAGGTGCTCTATGAATTCTTCAAACTGAAGATTCAGTTGTGCAAGGCGTTCAAAGGAAACCGGCTCTGTCCTGTATTCAAGCTGGCATATGCCATATTCAAAGTCGATATCATGATATTGTCGTAGGAGCTCGATAACGGGTTTTGCGTCAACTGGTGTCCCCTTGCCATCAATAAGACATATCTCGATCTCTACTCCTACCTTGAAGTTCTCGTCAATTCTTGAAGCATGGCTATGAACCCGAGCTTTGAGCTCCTCTGCCTGCTTTATGATGCTGTTACTGGCTGCATCTGATGTAATAAGCACCATAACAGAAGTTACCTAATTGCTTAATTTGGCTTTCTAGCTCAACTTAGTGATTGAAGAATATGACCGCAGAGTTAGCTCTGCCTTGCCTTCGCGCCCTGCTCCTGCAGTGACACCTGCTAGCCTTATCCTGTCGCCTACATTTAGCTTGTTGACGCCCGCGCTCTGGTTACGCCACCCGACTAGCCTGATCTCGCCTGTGTCATCGCCAAGCAGAGTAGACGTCACAGGTACGGTCTCGCCTGACTTGGTGTTCACTTCTGCAGTCTCGGGCGCCTGAAGGACGATTGCTTCAATGA
>DAINBL010000188.1:0-2684 GCA_036732945.1 Nitrososphaera sp.
ATAACACAACTAATACCCGATCACTAGTCCGCGGTTACTCCATTCTTGAATATAGATATCTGATCCTCGTAATCTAACACAGGCCAAAAGTGGATTCGCTTGACTCCTGCATCGACGAGGTTCTTTATTTTGCGGAGACATTCATCCAAAGAGCCGAAAAGAAGCATTTGCTCCAGGTCTTCTGCAGACCGTCCTAAAGCTGGAGATAGTATGTCTTTAACCACCCTGTGAACTTTGTCTTTGTCATCGCTAATATATCCAAACATTGACATGACAGAGTTATCAAACGGCTCCTCCTCCTTTCCTAGCGATTTTCTGTAGGCAAGCAACAAATTCCATCTCTCTTTGAATTTTGCAGGAGTGATATTATAGGCCGAAGCCATCCAGCCGTTGCTGTATTTTGCAAGCCTTTTCAGCCCCACATCGGAACCCCAGCTGCCGACATATATTGGCGGATGAGGTTTTTGAACAGGTTTGGGCGTCAATAACATGTCCTTAAGAGTGTAGTACTTCCCCTTGTAGTTGAAAGGTCTACTAATACTATTATTATTACTTGTTAGCAACATCCCTAGAATCTCCAGTGCTTCTGAAAATCTTGGCCATCTCTCGCTGAAATCAATTCCACATGCGTCATAATCTCCCCGAGATGAACCTGGTCCGACACCAGCGAACAACCTTCCAGACGATAGAATATCGACAGCTGCCAGTGCCTTGGCACATACAACAGGATTTCTGACTACAATGTTCAAGATTGAAGTACCGATCAAGACGCGTGTTGTAGATGCAGCAACGGCAGATAACGTGCTTATGGCGTCAAGCCAACTCGTATGAAAAACGATGTGATCATTTACACTTAAAGAATCATACCCAAGGGCTTCGGCATACTGAGCAAGCGATATTATTTGTTCCTTAGTAAACTGCTGCTTACCCTCAAATCCCATTACTGGAATGTGAACTCCAAACTTGATTTGATCCAACAGCTAATTTCATAGTAGCATGATCTGCTTGATGATATAATGTTTTTTGACGCTAAATGCAAACCTGACGTGATGTCCTTCTCAGAGGACTAATCATTCATGCTTAATGGAAAAAACTCCCGCGGAGATTGCAGGGATAAAGATTGAGGGTCAAAACAAATGGATAACAGTGATCCAGAACGCGAGTAGATTACAGATCAAAGATGATGGGAAATAATATAATAATATCGACGTTCTTATTTTGCTATGAAAGGTATAGTTATAGCGATCGACATTAATGCCTCTGCTGCCTGCATATGGTAGGTTGCTCTTAACCGATTTTGGGAACTATCCAGCTTGGAATCCATTTATCCAAAAAATAACAGGAAAGCCCGCAAAAAATACCAGGCTTGGAGTTCACATGCCTGATCCACAGGACGGCACAATTGTCTTAACACCTGCAGTACTTGTTGCTGAAAAAGACATAGACCTAAGATAGCTTGGCAAATTGGAAGAAGGGGAATTCAATGCTTATCATAGACTTCTTATTGAGCCTCTTGTAAAAAGAAGGCCGCTTTATCCATAGCGAAAGGTTCACAGGTTCAATGATTGAGCCCCTTGAAGAATGGCTAGATAAGGCCATCAAGAGGATTTTAGAGTTATTAATAAGGCTCTAAAAGATAGGATTGAAAACGGTAAAACCCCATGAACTAAGAGTTGACAAGTTTTTCCATAATCAGCTATCCCTAAACCACGACAATAAGCCATTATTCGGTTTTTGGTCTGAATAGTTTCCCGTCATAACCGAAATTATGCTAAAATTTTTCTGGCAAAGACGCCCAGGCGCATAAAGTCCAGCAACCATCCCTCCCCCGACTGTTCGAATTCATCTAGGAATACTTCAACAAATTGTTCTTTCTTCTTCGCATCAGGGAGATGACCAACGAAAGGCTTCATTATTACTGTTTTTACAAAAATAGCAAAGCTTTCCCGATCAGAAAAAGATATACTTCGTCTTGATAAATTCACTTGTATGTCTCTAAATCTTGCCTTCTGTAGCAACCTCTCTGTCTCATCTGGCTTGGGAAAGTACCATGACTGCTTCCAATTAACAAAGTACTCTGTGAATTGGTCGGACTGCATTATTCTGAAAATAACTGATAATGGTCTCTCTACATTACCATGACCTCCACATTCGCTCAATAACTCACCGTTTGGTTTGAGCAGGTGCCAGAAGTGTGAGAAAACACCTTCTAGATCTAGAACCCAATGGAGGGCCGCGTTAGAAAAAATCACGTTGACTTCTGTCGGAAGGTTTAGTTTATCCATGCTTGAGTGTATGACCTGTACATTTTTGCAACTCGATAAATTGGATTTTGCCCGCTGAACCATATTAGGGTCAGCATCAACCGCGTAAATCTGTCCATCTGGTACTTTGTCAGCCAGAATCTTCGTAAGGTTACCGGACCCAGCACCAGCATCCATGACTATTTCATTTCCAATCCACTTTCTTTTCTCAAGGAGCTTGCGGCCCCACTCTAGCTGCACATTGCTTGAAACGTTGTCATAACTTCTGGCGTCCCAAGAATGTTGGTCAATATTATTCATTTTGCTTTTCCCTAAATATAGTTCGGTTCATCTAATAAATTCTAAGGAATAATTGTTGCACTGCAAAAATAATAGGTGGGGCGCCAAGGTTGGACAAACTGGCACTAGTATTAGAGTGCA
>DAINBL010000189.1:0-2650 GCA_036732945.1 Nitrososphaera sp.
GCTTGGCAAGCGCATCAAGATAGACGGTATTTTTCGTCCTAGTGACAAGCTCTTCCATGTCGCGGGATTCTGCAAGCGTCTGGAGCTCGCCTTTTGTTAACATTCTACCCCTCAGACCGTGTGAGAGGACAGTGCCGAAAATCTTGCTTGGCATGCTTACTTTGCTGCTCATAATGCAATGCCTTGGTTCGTCCAATACTCTATAAAAAGCATATGAGGATGAGAAAAGGCTAGTCGTCAAACAGGCGTGATAATCCATTTGACATCCTTTCAGACACTGCCAGAATGACAAAGTGTAAGCCAAATCCTATAATGGCACCAGCAAGGATGTTGCCGCCGTTGTAATAGAATGCTAGAAATATCCCAAGCGGAGGAAGCGTCATTATCAGCGCAAGCGCTGAACTGACCCAGAATGACTTGATAAGCGTGTCAGGGGAGACGTTTTCAAGTCGACGGCTTGAAAAGATTAATTTGGATTGCTGTGATGTCATTTTCTCAACTTTTATTGAGAAAGATTGAAATATTAATATTGACACAATAAAATGTCAAAAGCTGTATTAACATAATTGTACAATATTATGTCATGTCTTGGTCATGAAATGAATTTTTAGTCCTTTAGACGCTTTGGCTAAATTTTTCAACGTTTATGGTAACTCAAAAAAATTATAGCCTTTATTTATACCAAATTATCTCTCCTATCTATATAAAAAAATTAAATGGCAATAGAGATATTGCAGAATTACCAAAAAATAAGAAATACTCGATAAACTTAATAATTACTAGTTAGACATTGTTATAATAACAAATGGAACTTTCATCCCTTCATGAAGAGACAAAACTGGATGACAAGTTGGAAAAATTGCTTAATCAGTTCGAGCGCGAAGTAGAGCCTTACGATAGGTTCTCCGCCTTCTCAATGTTTGCCACGCCGATCGGAATCGTGCTCTCAATATTCCTTCCTCTGGCATATTTGCAGTTTGTAGCAGGGGTCAATCCGTTTGCCTCGATGGTCCCTACCGGCATCATTTACTGGATTGTTGGCGGCATGCTCGCGACTGTAGGCCTGACCAAGCTACCGATATTCTACGCCGATCACAAAAAGCACGAGATATCGAAAACAAAGTATAAGCCAGTTGCAGGTGTGTGTATGTGCGACCTCAGCCAGCTTCGCTCTCATATGAAGAAGATGGAAAAGGCCGAGGCGACAGGAGAAAGGATAATGCATGCCAAGCTGGTGAAATACTACAAGCAACAGATTGGCTGGGAATAAATTTCTTCTTGCCTACAAGGCAATGTTAATAAATTAAAATCCTTGTTGAAATCAGGATGAGCGACAAGCCAAACAAGGTTACTGCAACCCGCGTTTTTGCAGCTAGCACAGTTTTGGCGCTCATCATTTCCATTCCTGCCATAGCGGTGACGCTTGTGATGCATTATGTCATCAAGACTAACCTTATCGTAACCATGGGTGCAGGCTTGATTACCCTTTTTATTGCTATGGGCTTTGGGCACAAGCTATCCAAAAAGCTCACTACTAAGGTGCAGGATGGTAGTCATGACGGCCAAGATCTAGAAAAAATGAAATAGTCGAAGTGACGAACTCTAGTATATATGAATCTAAAGCACGTCGCGATACAGCTGTGCACCTGTACTTGGATTGAAATAATGACTGGCGCAGGCATTACGCTTTATCTATTGTACCTGCAGAGCTATCATCTGGCGGCGCTAACTGTCGGGGTGTTTGCGCCCCTTATCGGATTCCATTTTGCAATTGACAGGCTGTCTAGCAATAAATTGGAAGGAAGCGGCAGCCTTGTCAAGATAAAGAGGTCGTCCATCAAAAGACCAGCCCATCAGTTCGGCCTAGAAAAAGAGCAAAAGAAATCATGAAAATTCCAAGTCCACCTTTTTTCAATAGATCAGATTAACTGTCTTGGGTAACTCCAGATAGATATGTTACTCTTGGTAACAATATGCCAATGTTCGTGTTAATTCAGTAGGCGAGTAGGCATAAGATTCATGATTGTCAGATGAAGTTTGTGCTTTCAAGTCCCCCCAGTTCTCCTCTTTCCTTCCATAGCTGCCTGCCTTTAGATGTGAGATAAAAAAGCAGCCTGGGAACTGTTGCTGAGGTCGTGGGTTCAAATCCCACCACGTCTAACTTTACCAATCTGTTTTTACAAAAGGCGTGCAGACTATTATAGTTGCATTGTAAGGTCTCAACGTTTTTGACATCTTGATAAAGTAGTGTGACAATAACCAGAACGTCAACAATGTTATGTTTTTGATCTGTAAGTCATTATATAGGCAATACCGCCGCATATTACTCCTATACTTAAAATAACAATAAAAATTGCTATAAAAGGTATAAAGGAAGTCAGAATTGTTACATCTTGATTCCCTAGTTTTCCTTCGACAAAAAGTGAGAGGACTCCAGAACCAGCTAGACCTGCAAGTATCATCAGTAGGGTAGTACCAGCGCCTCCGATATTCATACCAAACAAGTGAATCCAAGCAAGAATATTGGATATCTTGGAAAACTTTCTTTTCAGATTGATTTCCAAATGGTTATAAAATACAGCAGTTGTTGCTATAGCAACAATTAGTATCAAATATAGAATGATCCCAATAAAGAACCATTTTGCAGGTC
>DAINBL010000190.1:0-2596 GCA_036732945.1 Nitrososphaera sp.
TAGTAGCTATTTCTGTTGACAGTCCTCATGCAAATAAGGCATTCACTCAGAACCACCATCTTAACTTTCCAGTGTTGAGTGACTACAAACGCGATACTATCAAAAGATATGGCATTATAATGAGTAAACTCGGTACCATGGAAGGTTACAACGCAGCAAAAAGATCAGTCTTTATCCTTGACGAAGACGGCAATGTAATCTACAGGTGGATTTCAGATAACCCAACAATAGAGCCAAGGTATAACGAGATCAAAGAAGTGCTCAAGAAGACTAAGAAGTAGCATTATTCAATGACTGCCAGTACCTCATTTCTTGCGACACTGGCGCCCTGCTTTACCTTTATTTCTTTCAGGTTGCCATCTTTGTGAGCCTTCACCGCCACTTGCATCTTCATCGACTCGAGCACGACGATAACATCACCCTTCTTAACCTCGGTTCCAGGCTTTGCTGCGATGTTAACCACCCTGCCTGGGATCTGGCTTGTAAGGTTGCGGTCGCCTCCTCCGACACCCCCCATTGCCGATGCCTTCTCAAGCACTTCTGTAAGCTTGCTATGCTTTTTCACTACCAATGGTTGGCCATCGATCATCATCTTCACTTCTGCAGTGCCCAAGTGCAAGATCTTGGCATAGTGAAAACTATTGTCAAGCAAAAATTCAAATTCGTCAGTCCCAGATTTCAATAGCCGCAAAATATGCTGCTTGCCTCCTATCTTGACCAGCACAGAATTGTTGTCAGTGGTGCGTAGCACTTCGCCCTCTAACATCTCAGCTAGGTCGCCAACTTTGAACTGCATTCTATCCACTCATCATTTTCCACTTTGACTTGGCCACAGAGCTCTGCTGAATGGCCGCACTCTTCCTGACAAACTCTGACTGCAATAGCACTGCTGCGACTGCCGCCTTTGCGCTTTTTTTGGCTGCTCCCTTTGCATCCTCGTTCATCTTGTTAAGTATTTTGAAGCGTTCAAGATAGTCGGTTGAGAGCTCGCCATTGATAAAGTTTGGATCGTTCATTATAGTCTTGTAAAGCGGAATTGTAGTATTGATTCCCTCGATCATGAACTCATCAAGGGCATTTTTCATCCTAATTCTTGACTCGTCAAAATTTCTACCCCATGCCAAAAGCTTGGCTACAAGGGAGTCATAGTAACCAGATACATTGCAGCCAGGGTAAAGATACGTGTCAACTCTTATGCCGGGCCCGTAGGGAATATTGCAGTTTGGCACAATGCCGGTTGAAGGTGCAAATTCATAGAATGGGTCTTCAGCATTAATCCTGCATTCAATTGCGCAGCCATTCATCTTCAGATCTTGCTGCTTGAATGGAATCTCTTCGCCCTGTGCTACTTCTATCTGCAGTTTTACAAGGTCTAGTCCAGTCACCAGCTCAGTTACTGGATGCTCGACCTGCAAGCGCGAATTGATCTCGATGAAGTAAAAGTTGCCCTGAGTATCACGCAAGAATTCTGCAGTTCCGGCGTTCAAATAGTCTACAGCATCAACTGCTCTTACTGCAATCTCACCAATACGTTCTCTTGTCTTTTGATCTACCACAGGTGAAGGCGACATTTCAATGAGCTTTTGATGACGCCTCTGAATAGAACATTCTCGTTCAAACAGATGCCGGCTGTTTCCTTGCGAATCGCGTATGAGCTGAAATTCGATGTGCCGGATACGCTCGAGGTATTTTTCTACAAACAGGGCTGCCTTGCCAAAAGCTGCGCGCGACTCTGCGGACGTCATTTCGAACTCTTGTCTCAACTGCTTTTCATCGTTAGCAAGTCTAATGCCTCTGCCTCCGCCTCCAAAGGCGGACTTGAGCAAAACAGGGTAGCCGGCTTCGTCAGCAATATCAGCCGCTTCGTCCATATCTTCAACAATGCCATCGCTTCCAGGCACCGTTGGAACTTTGGCCTTTTTCATGACAGCTTTGCATTTCATCTTGTCGCCAGTAAGTTCCATAGCTTTGCTAGTTGGCCCGATAAAGATGATACCATCTTTTTCGCACATCTCAGAAAAGTTCTCATTCTCTGAGAGAAAGCCGTAGCCGGGGTGAATGGCATCTGCTCCCGCCTCCTTGGCAGTCTCCATTATCTTGGTCATATTGAGGTAACTCTGAGCTGGCGCTGCCGGACCGATGTGGTAGGCTTCATCAGCTCGCTTTACATGCACTGCGCGGACATCCTCGTCAGAGTAAATTGCTATTGATTTTATCCCAAGATCTTTGCAGGCTCGAATAACCCTGAGGGCTATTTCGCCCCTATTTGCAATCAGTATGCAGGTTATTTTTTTCGACATTTGTTATCACAAGTTGATGTTGCCATGCTTCTTCCAAGGCCTTGACTCTTTTTTATTGGCAAGAGCGTTGAGCGCCTGTATTATCATGGGTCTTGTCTCCATCGGATCTATAACCACATCAATAACACCTTTTTCAGCAGCTATATACGGATTTGCGAATTTATCACGAAACTCTTTAGCAAGCTTTTTCTTTGTATCAGATGCATGTGGAGTATTCTTTAGCTCCCTTCTATGTATGATAGTGACTGCGGCTTCTGGACCAAGGACTGCAATCTCGGCGCTAGGCCACGCGTAGT
>DAINBL010000191.1:0-2300 GCA_036732945.1 Nitrososphaera sp.
TACTCTCTCTACTATGAAATTATCTATCTAGCTTGCAACTCTGCAGAAAATATATCTTGTTCAACCATCCTGCTTTATAGTGACAAGAGCATCTATGTCTAGTAGGTCTTTTTCGTTGGCCATTTCTTTTGCTGCCTTTGTCTCTTCATCTTCATTCATGCATTTATTGTAAAATTCACACCATTTGCATTTGTAGCTGCGCATGTATTCGGGAAGCCTTGGTAAAATAGAGGCATCATTTTCTTCTAAGGCTTTCAGAAAGAGATTCTTTCTCCTGACCATTTCATTTTTCAGCAGTTCCCGGGCAATGTCATCTTTTGGCAGTATCACCTGCCAGCTCTCAATGCCAACATCCTTGGCATTTGCTGGTCGGATAAAATAATCATTTCCTTCCGCATCTCGCCTCAACCATCGCAATTCTTTGATGTTGTATCTTATAGAGATGATCCCCTTTTCTATACCTGTTATCGTCAGGTAGTACAATAGCTGTCGAAGATATGATCTAAAAGTAGTATCTGAAAAGTCAAGACGCTTGCCATTTACTGTATCCTTCAATTCAACGACCAAATTATCACCCATAATATCGGGGTGTGCAATTATTCCATCCATATTCAATTCAGCCTGTGAAACTCCCAGATCCGCGAGTTTTGTTATTATAAATTCGCTGGCTTCGCCGCGGACAAAGTGATGGACTGATTCATGATTCAGAGGAGCCATATCCGGAAACTTTCTGCCGTAATACTGACGGCGTATGCAGCTGGTAGGGATTATATCAGATACATGGGCCACATTCCCCTCTCTGGTTCTTTCATTATGCTTTTGCAAGAGGTTGCTGAGAAGAATATCTGTGAATTCCGAACTTCTCTGTATCTTTATTGTCAATCTTGATAACCCTATCTCTCTCTAATATTCTAATACCAACTAATAAACGGCAGCTAGTCCTATTTGGCGATCTCCTCTCTACTCACTTTTAGGTCTTATTTTGGGCTTGGTTATATTAAAGATAGTATAATATACATCTATGAGCAAAGAGTATGAGTTAAAATCAGGCCTTGCTTCTTCCTTCTGACTGCTGTTTTTCCCTGTTATGATCTTCTTTCACTAAAGTATATCTTTATTCTTTGCATATTTGTTGAAAGGCCTTCAACTGGAAGATGCTCAGCCCCTTTTGGTGTTTTTCATCTCCAGTGCTCCTTTTCTCACCATTGACTGGGTGTCCGCTGAGAGGTCGTCCATCCTAAGTTCGCCCCTCCTTAGCTTTTCAATTATCTCCCTGACGGTCAGGATGATGTCGTTATTCTTGCTCGTAACCTGCATGTCAAGCATGCTCTGGCTAGCAGCAGTATTCTTTTCACCTAAAACCCAAAGCAATTCTTCGATCTTGCCACGGTTGACTGCAAGACGCTTGGCGTACTCGGCAAATACGACTTCGTTATGCTCTGAAATAGCCCTTGTGACCATATTAGCCATAAAGCTTGACTGGCCTTCCAGCAGGTCTATCCTCAGCCGTATGTCTTTCTCGAAGCGCAAGACTATGATCTCTGGGCCAGAAGGGGTTTTAATCATTTCTTCTCTTGGTGGACCAGAAAGTTCCGCCTGAAGCCTTCCAGTGATAGTAATCATGCAGTATTTGCGCATGGTCGAATGCGATCTGCTGCTGCTGCTGTCGTTCGAAGTTAGCCAGTTTGATCCACTCTATGCTGGCCGCATCGTCTCCAGCCCTAATCCTGCCGCCGACGATTATCCCAATAAAAACTATGGTCACGATGTGCTTTCTTGGATCACGCGTTGGGTCGGAATAGACGCCCAGGATGTCAATTGGGTGTACCTCAAGGGATGTCTCTTCCATTGCCTCGCGCTTCATTGCGTCCTCGACGGTTTCTCCTTCGTTTACAAACCCGCCTGGCAAGCTAAGAAAGTCTTTGAATGGATCCTTCTTGCGCCTTACCATTAGAACGTTTGAATCACGCTCGAGTATAACATCGACAGTCGGAGTTGGGTTCCTATATTGTTTCATAAGCGGAGGTGCAAACGCGGTATGTTATTAATGGTTCTAATATATCAAAAACTTCAACTCTTCCCAAGTATGCTTGCTTAAAATCTTCTAAAAATCTGAAATAGAATTATAATCATTAGACTATCTCTAAAATATGCTAAATTCTTATTAACTTGTGGAGCCAATTATTTTTGGTTAGACGTATGTCTGTCATCTTCATGGAGACTGGTGAAAATCCAGCACGACTTACAGTTTGCCCGAAGTGCGGAAAACAAATAAGAATTGATGAGGACTGTGACTGCGA
>DAINBL010000192.1:0-2287 GCA_036732945.1 Nitrososphaera sp.
TCTGAGAGCTAGCGTGCCATCATCTGTTGAGTTAATTGTCACTCCAAGCGTTTGGTTCTCGCTATGAATTGTCATGTTCTCAACAGAGCCACCAGTAATCATGTACTGTACGGGAAGTGTTTGGCCGCCTGCTGTAAGGTCAAAGGTTGTCCAATTTCCTCCTCCTCCTCCTGTTGCGTTAATATCGGGAACATTTGCCTCGTTAGTCGTGGCACCTTCTGTCGCGTTAGTCGTGGCATAGGTAGTTCCAATCGGAATAACCAATGCAAGTGATGCCAGTATTATTGCCATAAGTGTATATGCTTTATAGTCCATTCTCCTTCATGCACACTATCCCGCTATAATTGCATTACTATTTATCCTTTTTGTGCAGAACTCTAACGCTTAATTCATTTCAAAGAGCCTTCATAACATAATAATTCCTCCAAATTTTTTCAAAAGAAAATCAGTTTGCATACAACTGCGAATACTTATATATGCTCTGTCTTCATTAGGTTTGGTTTGATGTTTTTTTTAACAGAAAATCTGTCTTCTTATTTGGAGGTATCTTCTATTGTCTGAAAAAAAGGTAGTCAAAATAACTAACCACATTTACCAGCCAAAGCACGAAATCCTGCCCAAGGACCAGGCAGAAGAGATTCTAAAAAAGTACAACGCCAAGCCAAGCCAGCTTCCGTACGTTATGAAAAGCGACAAGGCGCTCGAAGACTTAGATGTTAGGCCCGGTGACATTATTAAAATAACGAGAAAGAGCCCAACCGCAGGTGAAAGTGTATATTACCGTTACGTCGTAGAGGGTTGAGTATACAATGATAGAGAATTCTATCGAGATGTGGCCGATTGTCAATGACATTTTACGAAGGGAAGGAGTTGCAAGGCAACACCTGAACTCTTATAACGAATTCATGGAGCGGGGGCTCCAAAGTATAATCGACGAAGTAGGCGAAATTGAAATAGAAACTGCAGAATATCCTTACAAGATCAAACTGGGGAAGATCAAGCTCCAGCAGCCTAGAATAATGGAGCTTGACGGCTCGATAACCCATGTTGCCCCGATGGAAGCAAGGCTCCGTAACTTGACCTATGCATCGCCGGTGATGCTGGAGTGTAGTGTAGTCGAAGACGGCAAGATTCTGGAATCGCGCTTTATTCACATAGGCGACATGCCGGTGATGGTGAAGTCCAATACTTGCATTCTGCACAACCTGCCTGAGTCCAAGCTCGTCGAATTTGGCGAAGACGCCCGGGATCCCGGTGGATACTTTATCATTAACGGCTCAGAGCGCGTGATCGTAGGGCTTGAAGATCTTTCATACAACAAAATAATTGTCGATGCCGAAGAAGCTACGGGCACTCTGCTGTACAAGGCCAAAGTCTATTCCTCAATTGTGGGCTATAGAGCAAAGCTAGAGCTGGTAATGCGCCCAGATGGCTCAATAGTGACCAAGATCCCGGGCTCGCCAGTAGACATTCCGCTTATAACGTTAATAAGGGCTCTTGGTCTAGAATCTGACAAAGATATCGCTGACTCAGTTTCACTCAATGAAATCATCCAAGATGAGCTTGAACCTTCATTTGAGAAGGCAGGAGATGTAAACAGAAGCAGGGATGCAATTGTATATATCAGCAAGAGAATTGCACCAGGCATGCTTGAAGAATTCCAAATCAAGCGATCCGAAACATTGCTTGACTGGGGTCTTTTGCCCCACATTGGCAAAAATCCTGACAACAGGCATGAAAAGGCCCTGTTCTTGGGCGAAGCAGCCTGCAAGCTTATTGAGCTCAAGCTTGGCTGGATAGATGCTGATGATAAAGACCATTATGGCAACAAGGTGATCAAGTTTGCAGGCCAGATGCTTGCCGACCTGTTCCGGACTGCCTTCCGCAATTTGATACGCGATATGAAGTATCAACTGGAGCGCTCAGGCCAAAAGCGCGGCATCAACGCCGTCGCTGCAGCTGTCAGGCCTGGCATCGTGTCAGATAAACTGAACAACGCCATTGCAACAGGTAACTGGGGTAGGGGGAGAGTAGGTGTCACACAGCTCCTTGATAGGACAAACTATATGTCGACTATTTCGCATTTGCGAAGGATCCAGTCGCCTCTTAGTAGGAGCCAGCCTAATTTTGAGGCAAGGGACTTACATGCAACTCACTTTGGCAGGATATGCCCCGCAGAGACTCCTGAGGGCTCCAACTGTGGCCTTGTCAAGAATCTTGCGCTGTCAGCTATAATTTCGGTCAACATCCAGAACGCCGAAATTACAGAAAAGCTGTATGAGCTGGG
>DAINBL010000193.1:0-2148 GCA_036732945.1 Nitrososphaera sp.
CGGTACATTCAAAAAGACAAGCAAAGAATCCGTTTTTTGAAGTCATACCACTTCAGGGCCTGATGGGCCCTCTATGATATCACTTCTAACGGGCTAATTGTAATTTAGAATGCAATCAAGGAAGAATAATAATAGTAGTAGTTTAACCATCAGCCTCTAGAAAAATCCTACGAACCTCAAATAAAAGGAGGAAGTTGCATGTGATCTAGAGAACCACACCCGCAACAATTCTCGCTGCGCTGGTATGATCGATGGGCTCCCGATCAATACCGGCGGCAGCTTCAGGACTTCTTTTCTACAATTGTTCTGACTACTTTGTTTCTGGAGACGCTTGGCTATTATTTCTCAGAGCCTTTTTGATTTAGCCCTGTCTGATGGTAATGAAATGTGTATATAGTGTATCAATATTTTCATATACAACATGATTCCAATCATTGCAGTATTTTACGTAATTTTTGAAAGGTGCACTGATAACTTAAAGAGACATGGCACTGAAATTCCTTCCTGATATCCTGTTTGTGTCCCGCTAAGTTACCAGAACTACTACTGCTGCTGCTGTTATTTTACAGCAACAAATATGCAGCGCTAGCTTATCCATCATCAAAGATCAAAGATCACGTAACAAGGTTACGGCTTATTTTTAAGCACGGACTGTGCAAAATAAAATTGAACTAAAGGAAATATTATGAGACTATTTAGAAGTTGGAAACCAAGGGGCAAGATGTACAGCTTGAAGTGCAATCAATGCGGCGAGGGTTTTCTGTCCAGCTACCAGTTGGAAGCTCCTATCTGCGGCAAATGCCTACAGAAGGCCAAATCGCTGGACTCTACTATAGAGCACGAAAAACAGTGCTTAACCTGTGGGGCACAGGGTGTGATATATGGAAAAGAATATTGTTATTCATGCTATTTTGGCTTTGGAAAGAAACAGAGAATGAATGCCTGAGTTCGAAGGAAGAGGAGTTCACATTGTAGCAAAATCTTTGCTCATCCAGTCAAAATACCTCGAAAACCCTTATGATTACTTGCCGGAAGTAGACATTTCGAAAGTTTTTATCCAGAATTCCTTTGGTCATATATAGCAGAAATTTTTTTAGCTCTCCATCATATTCAAAAAACTAGCAAAGAATCCTCTTTTTTAAGTGATATCACTTCATGGCCCGATGGGCCCTCTCCCTTATCAGTTCTTTTAGAAGGGCTCTATCGAGCTATTACGCAGAGAAGCAGTTTTAAACTCTTATCTTAACAATTAGTACACAAAGTAACCTGGTTCGATCACAATGTATTTCATCTATATCATAATCATATCCTGGGACTTCCTAGCACTCCATTTATTTTTTCAGGGGCTAAATAGAACTTCGATAAAACACCATGTACACTTTTCTCGCTCAGAAACATCCAAATATTTTATGCCAATGGTACCAGATAAGAAAAACAGACTATTGTGTTTCTTGCTATATAGTTCTAAATACGATGCGTACATTGCAATACATATTAGCGTTTAATCTTAAATTTAAGATGATAGCCCATGTACTCAAGAATATGTAAAAATGTCTTCTTCATTATTTGAAGATGTTTGTCAGAATATTACAGACCTAGACAAGACGATTCGATTTGCAGGTATCGCCAATATGCGGAGAACCATAATATCAGCAAAATACAGGGCGGGATTGATTCCATTGTTAACACAAGAAGAAACGATCCGATCTTTTGAGCAATCGGTCTTAAGGATGAGCACAGGAGGCTGATGGAAGCAAAGCTTGGAAAGACCATATACTCTATAACCTTCTATGAAAAGGGGAAGCGTGCAGTTATACCAATAGGCAAGGATGGTGATTTTATTCTCATGGTCTCATTTGATAACAAAGCTGACTATGATTCAATAATTCGCAATAAAATTATGCCCTTGTCTCGTACCATCAAATATAGCAAAATCTGGCTATTATAGGTCATTGTCCTACGAGGACTGCAATCTTTATTGGCTATATCTCTCATCACGATTTCCTGATCAAATAGACGATCCTAAGCTCTTTGAGTAAATCTGTTTCCCTAAGGAGTATCTAGGCTTAAGGTTAAGATCTTGCAGATTCTTCTTAATTTTATTAAACTCCATTACAATCTTTGCCAAGACGACGACTTTCATGCATT
>DAINBL010000194.1:0-1828 GCA_036732945.1 Nitrososphaera sp.
TGCCTAAAATGGTCAAGGAACTTAAGAGCACTTTTGCTTGTGGGGGAACAGTAAAGGACGGGTTTATTCTGCTGCAGGGCGACCACAGGGATAGTTTGAAGGGGTATCTTGTCAAGATGGGTTTTAACGAAGATGCAATCGAAGTCCAATAATGGTTTTTGCAGAACTATTGGTTAAGTCTTTTCACACGAAGGCATTTAAACCGGCCGGACTAGAGTTTGTTTGGTGCCTAGGAATAACTTTAGAGGACAGCGAAGGCTGGAGAGCCGTATTGACGAGACGGTACGGATTGCTTCTATTGCACAAAAGGGAATGACTAGTGGTAGATCAAGTTACGTTGAAATGCGTGCCCTTGACAGGCTGACCAGCCACAACATAAAAACAAAGGTTCAGGCGATTAGAAAGTCGTTTAAATTGAGTATCGAGCTAGATGACCTCCTATCAAAAATTTCTCAGGCAATGACAGAAAGTTACACTAAAGTGCTCACGCCAAATGGGATAGTAAGAGGAAAGGAACTCGATCGGCTACTGTCGATAGACGCTGACATTGTCATTTGTCTCGGGATGATCGAGTCAGAATTGAACTCAGTAAAGATGTCTGATTTGATAGATATGATGCAAGAACTGGTAGAAGAAAGAAAAAGACTAGTTGATTCCCTCAGAGCCTGAGATGTGTTTTGAGTCCTTTATAGCGGTTCCTGATCGTCACTTCTGTGACGCCAGCCGCTTCTGCCACGTCTTTCTGGGTCTTGTTTTCTCCATTCATTACGCAGGCAACATATAGAGCTGCTGCAGCTAACCCCATTGGGTCCTTGCCAGCAGAGATCTTGCCTTCCTCTGCTTTTTTCAGGATTTCAAGTGCCTTACGCTTTGTCTTCTCAGATAGGCCGGCTTTGCTTGCAATCCTTGCGACACATTTTACTGGATCCACAACAGGCATCTTGAGATCTAGCTCCCTTATGAGCAATCGATAGCACCTTGCTACATCCTTTTTCTTGATATTGCTTGCATTTGCGATGTCCTTGAGCGTCCTAGGAGTTTCGGTGTCGCGGCAAGCTGCATACAGAGCAGCTGCTACCAAGGCAGATATCGAGCGCCCGCGGACAAGGCCCTTTTCTAGTGCCTTGCGGTAGACATACGCCGCTTTTTCAATGACTGCATCGCCCACTGCCAGCTTATCCTTGAGCCTGTCAAGCTCAGAGAATGCTTGACGAAAGTTGCGATCTACCGGTTCATGCACCTGGCTTCTGCTGTCCCATGTCCTGAGTCTTTCAATGGTACTCTTCATGGAGGCCGAAAGAGGCTTGCCCGAAGCATCTTTGTCCACCGGGCCAATTATGGTTGCAAGTCCCATATCATGCATGGCAAGAGATGTTGGGATGCCTGTTCTGCTTCTATCTTCATGCTCTTCCTTTGAGAAGGCGCGCCACTCAGGTCCGAGCTCTTCTATTCTTTCGCTTACAACAAAACCGCAGTTACCGCAAAACATCTCTCCACTAGAATTATCAGTTACCATCGAACCCTTGCCACAACGAGGGCAGCGATCACCAAACATGGAAATATCTTTTACCATAATCTCACCAAATCTTTGGCTATCCTACCCCGCCTATATAAATATTTTATTCTATTATATAAATTTTATGCCAGCTCAATGATGACAGGTAGGGACAACTTACCTTGGCTTGCGGCGCTTTCGTCTCTCTATTTTTGGGTATTTCTTGCTCCCCGACCTCTGAGCGCTGTAAGCATGAGTTTTTCGGATCTCACGTTTCCGCATCTTCCCATCTTTGGTGGGATACAGGTATTATATACGTATATGGCGCTTTGA
>DAINBL010000195.1:0-1803 GCA_036732945.1 Nitrososphaera sp.
AATATACTAGTATCTAAATTCCTGCTTTTACCAATTATTATCTGATTTAGTGTTCGTTCCTTTTCAGGATACCAATATAGAAGCTGATTATCTTTGTCCCATTTTATTTGTTTACTGGTAGTAGCCCAAACAGTAAACTCAGGTGCATAATGAATATTGAATGGGATGTAAATAACGGTAGGTGCTTCTACCACTTTGCCCTTTAGGATAATTGTGGCATACTTGGATTTAATGTCAATGAACAGCAGTACCGGCTCTGCAGAGCTACGCATCGGATATGGGCGGGCTACAACGTCTAGGTTTCGAGGTGTCCTGTTGGGCCCTAACAGAGAAAAGTTCTCAAGGTTCCAATTATCCTTGCCCTCTTTTGTGTGGTAAAGGTCATAATTCCATATAGTTGCATTGAGAAGGTGGGCTTCTATTTGCTCATAATGCAGGTTCAAATACTCTCCTACTTGTTCTGCTTCTTGTGATCCACCAAATTCTGTTAGAAACGGTATGAGGCCGCGTTCCCTAGCAGCGTTAGCCAACTGCACAAAAATTGATGGGAATTCTCTCTTGATTCTATAAATGTTTTCGGGAATTTTCATAAATGAAGTAGCTATAGCCATCATGTCGTAGAAATGAACCGAAAGGACGCCGTTTTGCGCAAAAGTGGAAACGGAGCTGAGGTTCTTTGGCAGAAAAGTAACCAATTGTTTGGAATCTATCTTTCCTTTTACCATCACATTTTCTACGAGATTCATATTGAAGGCGTCTTTAGCAGAAAAGGGACCTGAGCTAAGTAAATTAAGCTTGCTTTTATCGACATCTTCTTGTCCGTCTGAAGAAGAGGGTATAGTCCAACCCACGTTGGGTTCCATAAAAATAAACACGTCAGGATCAAACTTTCTTATTTCTAAATCCACGTTACGATAAAAGTCGACAAGAAAGTCTTGTTCAAACTGCTCCTTTGGCAACCCTGCGGGATTTGGCTCATTAAAGGGTTCAATTCCCAAGATTGCAGGATGACCTGCACCGTTATTTAGCGAGCGGAAGAATTTTGCTGTCTGGCCTATTGTTTTCTCCAAATGTGTTCTTACAGGAAAGTGTTCAAGCTTATTCTCTCCATCTATATGTGTCAGGTCATTTCGCCAAAAGGATGCGAGAGTATTTTTCACGGATTTGTTGGTAACATACTTTATCATCCATTTTTTGTCTCTGAGGTTGGAGGGTTCTGGTAGTTCGTGTTCTATGTCTGTCGCCAATGCCCAATCAGGGAACCCATCTCCACCATAGCGTTCATGCGCTATATCTTGATGAAAATCCAAAAAGACGTAAAGGTTTCTTGCATGTAGTTCATCAATTATTTCTTTTACCAAAGTCAGATACTGTTTGCCTTCAGGTAAGAGCTCGTCAAGGTTAGAGTTTGGTTGAGGTTCTATTGCTTTCCATGAAATCAAGAGGCGCACTATGTTAAATCCCAGTTCTTTTAGCCGATCTAATTCTGGTTCTACTGACTTGATCTCTTCCTTCAAATTGAGTTGGGACAATTTTTTAGTTTCAAGGGGAGCTATTGGAAGATAAGGAGCCATCTTGGTTCTGGAAGCAAAATTCACTCCTCGAAAAAGAAGATACCTACCTTGGTCGTCATTAAACCACGAGCCATTCTTCCAAATACTTTTTCCGTTGATGTTAAGTTGTTGTTGTTGTTGCTGATATTTCTCACCCTCAGGGGCAGTTTTTGCTAGAGTCATAGAAGAATCTGGACGGGAGCGACTGCCTCTGATCCCTGCTATGATAACATGTATTCCACTAACAGCC
>DAINBL010000196.1:0-1770 GCA_036732945.1 Nitrososphaera sp.
CAGAGTCATTGTCTGCCCTTAAGCTCTTGTACTACTTATGGACAATTACAAAATGTTCTCCGACTTCTACAGGATCCATGATGTTAACAACCTGATTTGCTAATTGTTATTATCCAGCTCGCTGCCTATCAATTAACCAATTAACTTGAGTCCACACTTAAATCACCCACAGTTTCTTTATTTGACAACTATTGGATGAATGGCTGGCAAGGAACATTGCACTAAATGTTCCATCAGCATTGAGATAGAGTTATGGTTTTGTTGAACGCGAGGATAAACAGTAGCTAAGTTCTGAACAACGCTGGCAACGGGCACACTGGTTCAAAACATTATACATGATCCGAAGCTTTCATTCACTCTTGGCGACGAAACGATCGACGGCAGCGGGCATGGATAGTCAACAAAGCCAAGGATCCCAAGTTAGCTGTAGAGGTTTCAAAATAAATGTATGAAAAATAAATACAAAATGGGTCCAAGGCTTGATTCTAAAGCTTCCAACCATCAATCACGCTAATTAAAAATGGAGTACCGCTTCGATGTTAGATTTCGCAGTACTGAAGACGTAGTTCTAGCACAATATGCATAGCAGATCTTTAAGCATCTGCGAGGTAGCAAATTCGATTAAGGACTTGAGAGAAAGCTTATGTATAATCAACATACAAGCATTGATAGCATCTGAAGGGAAATTTCAAAAGGCCGATTCGGTTTTTGCATCTAAAATATTTAAGATCTATTTAAATAACTTCGGTCTACTCCAATTGATAGTTGTCTTCTACTGCCAGTAACATCAAGATCAGGATTTTGGTAGTGGATGATGAGCCAGATATCTTATTAGCTATGAGTTCGATTTTAGGGAGGAGAGGTCATTATGTCAAAACATTCGACAAGCCAAGATCAGCTTTGGAACATCTTACAAGCGAAGTTGCTCGGTATGATTTGGTAATTACTGATTACAGAATGCCTGGTGGCATATCCGGCCTAGATTTAGCCAAGACAGCCAAAAAAGAGGCAAGAAAAACAAAGGTCTTTCTGATGACTGCTTTTGATATATCCGCCTTACCTGAAGTAGATGAAATGTTGAAATCAGAAATTGTAGATAAAATTCTTCAAAAACCTATTCCAAACGATAAACTAATTGCTATTATTGAAAAGAGCTTCTTGCATAATAATCATTAGGCGTTGATATTACTATTTCCTGCTGCTTAATCTGGTCTATATACAAAGACAGCGTGCATTAATTGTGACATGTATGATAGCGGCATGGTTGTGGAAAAATGAAGAGTCATAATAGCTTTTCTACAGGAAATAAAGGTGAATACAGAATAGTAAATGCAGACCCCGTCACGGCTCTGAATACTATCAAAGCTTCTAACTATGGAGATCACAACCTTGTTGTATACCCTTGTATGGGGCAATTCGAAGAGTTTTATGTCGAATGCTGCAAAGATTCACTTTTGGAGAGAAGTGAAATATTTATTCTTGTCACTTATTATCAGCCTGTTTCCGCAGTAAGAAAAAAGCTGCACCTATCAGGCATTGATGCTGCGAGATATGAAAATGAGGGCACGTTGGTAATCCTTGATTCAGAAATGGCCTACCAGCGAAATTTGGAAGAGAGCGCAAAATACAATATTATTATTTTAACCACTATGCTAACAAAGCAAGTCCGAGCACGTGATAAAAAAGGGATCACATTGGTAAGTGATCTTGGTACATTTATCCTCAACAATAGGATAGCTGACCTCCTTTCACATGAACTATCAATGCCTA